>NZ_BAAACY010000053.1:0-97616 GCF_039521925.1 Virgibacillus salarius
ATCGCTATCCGTGAGTATAAAAGTAGCTGTGTTACTTCATGCTAGCGTTGTAGAGCCTGATAATAGCGAAAGCCGGCTACTTCAACTCCTGTGGGAAATGTTTGACCTGAAGATCCACTTTTTTGAGCGGGTTTTGCTAAAAAAGTTAGCTGAAGGACAAACCCCACGGAAAGGGAAGTGGGCAGCCGGAGTGGTGGTCAAGCAAGCAGTAGCTATTATTCCATAATAGCTACTAGAGGAAGCGTAAATCTGAGCATTTAGTGATAAGGACTGAGCGAATTTAGCTCAGTTTTTTTTTAAAGATAAGGAGTTATAAAATTAGCCCATGTGGATAAATAGGCGCTTGTTGAGCAGCTTCCAGCTCCAGCGCCCAGAAACTAGGTGACTTCATGAATCGCCCCCTAAACTAAGTCATCATCGGCTCGCAAGCTCACCGTGATTCCTTTAACTCCGTTGGCTCACTCCAGTCGCTACGTTTCTAATCGGGCGCTTGCGCTTGTGGGTTTCCTGTAAATGAATCAGATAATGTAAATATTGTAAGTTGATCCCATATAATCTTCCTTGAGCTGATTCCAACTTTATCCTACCTTGAAGTGAGGTTTTTTTATAAACACCTATAAGCAAGGGAAGGTATAAACCAATAAAAAAGCTTGCAAAGCATTTCGCTTTGCAAGCTTTAAAGAAAAGTAATGGGGGACTTTAGCCAAGTTCCTGACAAATACTGACGTCTAATTCATAGTTGCTTCAGGTATACTATTGTCAGTTGGAGTTTCTTCTTTATCTTCATCCCTAGGGACGGTATCCTCGTCATTATCTTTTTTGTTCGAATCAGGATCTTTTTTATCCGTATCCTTATCATCAACTGGTTTCTCGTCTTCTTCTTTATTCTTGTCCTTATCTTTAACAGTATCTTTTTCTTTACCTTTATCTGGTGTTTCTGGTTCTTTTTCTCCTGTATCACCAACGAGTAATTCTTTCGATGCACCTGATTCAAGACCGAAATAATCTACTGCTTTGACATGGTACCTAGCATCACCAGTGCCTATGTTAAAATTAGTTGAGGTTGTGCTGCCTACTAATGTGAATTTTTTACCTGGTCCAGTTGCCCGATAAATTCGGTAGCCAACAACATCCTTGCTTCCTGACTTCTTCCAAGTTAGTTTCTTTCCTGATTTTTTAAGAGATGTTGGTGCGCTTGGTGCCTTTCCATCATCCTTTAGCATGTCACCAGCGTCTTTATTAGGAGCACTAATTTTTTCCCATTTCTCTGTAGCAATGTTAGGAAATAGCTGGCTAATATCTGCTAATTTATCATAACCATTCCGTTTTAAGAATTCTGGATTAAATGCTAGACCATCACCTTTAGTAAACTCACTTGGGGTATTTGGGCCGGCAACTACTGCTTTACCGTCTACCATAACAATACTTCCAGTAATTAAGCTATCATCTTTCTTTGTAGGAACGAATTTGGCATTAAATAGATCCGACCTTACTAAACCAGCTTTTTCACATAGCTCCGATGGCAGCATTCCAGATATGGCGCAATAGCTTCGCTGGACGATTCCACCTGGACGTTTAAAGCTATTTGTCGGTGCTAGTAGCTCTGGATCAATGGCTGTTGCTTTATTCATTAATTGCGCCCATAACTTCATATTTCGTTGGCTGTAGCTTAGAGACATACTCGAATTATAAATGGAATGCGGCGTTTTATATCCGATCCATGTTCCAAAGGTTACATTTGGATTTGTTGCAACAAACCATGCGTCTTTGTAATCCTGTGAGGTCCCGGTTTTTCCTGCCCAATCCACGCCACCATAGTTTAGTTGGCCATTAAGAAAGCGAGCGGTTCCACTCGATATGACATCACGCATCATATCGATAGTTAAATAATTGGTCTGTGGTGTAAATACATCTACTGGTTTTGACTTATGCTCATAGACAACCTCACCATCATTTGTCGTGATTTTTTCTATCATGTAAGCATCTGCGAACTTACCATTGTTTCCTAAGGTTGCGAACGCATTAACATTCTCTTCAACCGATACATCCATTGTCCCTATTGACGCGGCAGGACCTGTATAATCTATTTCTTTCAGTGTGGTAATCCCCATTTTTTCTAAATATTTTTTTGCGGGATTTAAATGCAGTATTTTGGAATAGACTTCCGCCGCAGGAATGTTGTAGGACTGAGCCAATGCAGTTCTTGCTGAAACAATTCCATGAAAGCCTCCTCCATAGTTTCCTGGCTTGCCAGCTGGCCAACCTGGTAATGGTTTTCTTATATCTGCTAATACGCTACCAGGCTGGATTTTACCTTCTTCCATTGCTGGTGCATAGTCAAGTATTGGTTTTATCGTACTTCCTGGTGAACGGGTAGCCAACGTTGCATAATTGTATTGACTATCTTGGCCAAATTCACGACCACCAACAAAACTAATAATTTTACCAGAACTATTTTCGATTAACATGCCACCAGTTTGTACTTTTTCCGTAACCTCTACAGTTTCTCCATCAACGGTTTTCGTAAATGTACGATCAGGTCCATAGTACTGATAATTTTTTACGATATCCTGCCACTCTTCATAAATCTCTTTATTAATTGTTGTATGGATATGATAGCCGTTCACGCGTAGATTTCTTGAAGCGATCGATTGATATTCTTTTTCGAGATCATCATCTTTTGCAAGATCTTCTTCCGTATAACCATCTTGTTTAGCAAGTTGAGTAGTAAGAATTTCCTTGGCTCTTTTTTCAACTTCAAAGGTTAAGTACGGGTATTTTTCAATTGGTGACTTTGATTTACCTGTGAAATCTTTAGTTATATCATAAGCCATTGCCTCTTCATATGCTTTTTTTGTAATATATTCTGATTCGTACATCCGGTTAAGTACGGACTTCATTCGATTGATGCCTCGTTCTAAACTTTTCCCCTCTTTTAAATTCCCATCGCTAGTGAATGGAGTATAGGCAGAGGGGCTTTGTGGAAGTCCTGCTAAATAAGCTGCTTGGGCTAGATTTACATCCTTAGCGTCTACGCCAAAAACACCTTGTGCAGCTGTTTGAACTCCTGCAATATTATTTCCGGATGCATCTCGACCATATGGCACAATATTTAAGTATGCTTCTAAAATTTCATCCTTTTCAAAGAATCGTTCTAGCCGGAGTGCAAGTAAGATTTCTTTTGCTTTACGTTCAAACGATACTTCATTAGTTAAAATTTGATTTTTAATGAGCTGCTGTGTCAGCGTACTTCCACCAGTTTTTACATTAGAATTAAGTGCCTCTTGTAATACAGCACGTAAAATTGCTTTGGGGACAACTCCTTTATGCTCTTTAAAGTATTCATCTTCTGTAGCGATAACAGCATCAAGTAAAGTAGGGGAGATGTTCTCCAATGTTGTTTCTTCACGATAAAGATCCGATCGGACATCTCCAAAATATTTATCTCCTGCAAAGTACAGCTTGGACGTTTCTTCGTAGTTGTATATATCCTGTTTCATTACTTCATAGGATCTGACAGGTTCATCCTTCACTAGCGAAGCAAAATATCCTGCTCCCACTCCACCGGCAAAAAACATACCAATTAGGCCGATAACAAGAAAAAATAGGATAACATTCCAAACGACACTATATGAAATACGTGAAGTAGTCTGGATTTTTCCCGTTTTCCAAATAGATTTGGCTTTTTCAAAATATGTATGAAGCCGTTCTTTAAAATTCATGGCAAAACCTCCTAAATTCCTTATTCATTATAGCATATTCACTATTTAGGGTATATTAAATTTTGATTTATTATTGCTTTTATGAAATGAATATGATATGAATATATAGTAATAGGATAAACGATGCTGAGAAAGAACGAAGTAGTTTTACAAATCCCTATTTAGAGAACTGGCGGTTGGTGAAAGTCAGGAATATTTGTAAAATGAATTACATTCTGGAGCATTTTCTTTATGGTGTAATAAAGAAACGGTGGCGACACCGTTATCAATCCCAAGTGGCAAGCAATTGCAACAAGGGTGGTACCGCGTGTGAATATAACTCGTCCCTTTTTGAGGGAGGAGTTTTTTTATTTTTTTCATTGGAGTAAGCAGTACAAGCATATTGAGCTAGAAAGAAACAAAAATGATGGAGTGTGAAGGAATTGAATATTTTACAGGATCTAGAAACAAGAGGACTTATTAACCAAGTAACGGATAGAGATGGTTTACAAAAGCATCTAGCTGAAAATGAGGTTACATTATATTGTGGGTTCGATCCTACTGGTGATAGCTTGCATATTGGACACTTGGTGCCAATTACAATGCTAAAGAGATTCCAAAAGGTGGGACATCGTCCAATTGCTCTCATCGGTGGTGGTACGGGAATGATCGGAGATCCAAGTGGACGTAATACAGAGCGTTCCCTAAATGAAAGCGACGTAGTGAAAGGGTACAGTGAAAAAATTAAACAGCAAATTGCTCGTATTCTTGATTTTGACAAAGGAGAAAATCCAGTAGTTGCAAGAAATAATCATGATTGGCTAGCAAGTATGACTGTTATTGACTTTTTAAGGGATGCTGGTAAACATTTTGGCATCAATTACATGCTTGCAAAAGAATCGGTATCTGCGCGTATTGAACAGGGTATCTCGTATACAGAATTTAGTTATATGATTCTGCAATCCCTGGATTACATGAAATTAAATGAAGAAGAAGGATGTACGTTACAAATTGGTGGAAGTGACCAATGGGGAAATATTACCGCAGGAATGGAACTAATTCGTCGTTCAAGAGAAAATGAAAATGACGAAATAAATGTTTTTGGACTAACTGTTCCATTAATTACGAAAGCGGATGGTACTAAATTTGGTAAAACAGCTGGAGGAGCAATCTGGCTTGACCCAGAAAAAACATCTCCATATGAATTTTATCAATTTTGGTTAAATACAGATGATCGTGATGTTATCAAGTTTCTCCGCTATTTTACATTTATTTCTGAAGAAGAAATTGCAAGTCTGGAAGACGAAATTAATACGCAACCAGAAAAGCGCGTAGCTCATAAGCGGTTAGCTGAGGAAATGACGCTGATTGTTCATAGTAAAGAAGCATTAGAACAAGCACAAAAAATATCAGCATCTTTATTTAGTGGAGATATAAAACAACTTACAGCAAGTGATATTAAACAGGGATTTAAAGATGTACCAACGTATAAAGCAGAATCGAAAGATATGAATTTAGTTGATCTACTGGTTGCTGCTAAAATCTCTCCATCAAAGCGACAAGCACGTGAGGATATAGCGAATGGTGCTATTTATCTCAACGGGGAACGTCAGCAGGACGTGCAATACGACTTGCAAGTGGATGATCGTATTGAAGATACATTTACTGTTATACGCAGAGGAAAGAAAAAGTACTTTCTTATTACGTTTTAAAAAATAATAGAAGCAATAAGTATTGTAAATTAATGATTAGTTTGAATAGCTGTCGAGAAATTCTTTTCGGCAGCTATTTTGTGTGTCCGGCTTCCCTTGGCTGCTACCATTTGGTATATATGGAGATATGCTAAAAGGGTGTAGAAGATACATCAAATAGTATCATTGGCGTGGATAAGGATAGTAGAGGGAGGCAGCATCATGCTGTATTTACAAGCAGACATAAGTACCTGCTCATTTTTGTAGCAACCAGCTTAGGGTATTTTGTTGACGAATCTTATTTTTCGAACATCCGGCATATTAATGGCAAGTCTCGCTGTAGCAAATGTGCCATGGACGAAGTGGGGAAGGAGGGTTTTACCACTATTTTTAATTTGGTTAGTCATTGCCATTCTGACGTTGACAATTGGTGTATGGATTGATTGGGGACCATTTTAGAAAAAAATAACGTAATGAAAAACGATAAATCCATGTGGAATTTCAAATCCTACATGGATTTATCTATATGCTTTTTTCCAGCCTATATAGTTAGGAGGTACAATTTGCCTTCTTTAGATGGTTTGTGACTCTACAGTAAACCCAACTACAGAACATAGGGAAAAAGCAAAAATCTCTGAGGGATTCATTAGATCATCGACAAGAAAAACAAAACAGTCTTTTACGTTTAGTACATATAAAGATAGTGGAGTAGTTAAGCCAGTTATTGATATGTTGACAAGTATTCCAAATCGCGCAGCACATGCAAGCTCATCACCCATTGCTTTTGCGCAACGAGGACAATTACAGTCTTTCTGATGGTCATCACCATGTTCGTTCATTTCACGAGCAACATCTATTATAAAATCTAAAGCATTTGGGCTTTCTGTAGAGTTTTCCGCTCTTATTCCAGCAATATCGCACAGTTGCACAGTTGTGCTGGGAATTACTTCAGGTTGTGAGGCAGGTTTAAGTTTAACGATACAGCAGTCAATAATATCGGTGATAGTCTGATTTTCAATAGGGTTGCTTAGTGATGTTATGGATGAGATGTATAGATCTACTTGCTTAGCATCAGTATCCGTAGTTGTGGTCTGAAAAGATTGTAACATTTCTAGTAAATTACATGAACATATGGTGCAATTGTCACAATTAGGTGAACATTTCCTGTTTTTGCATCGTTTGCATTTACACTTATCTTTACGATCATCGTGTGGTGGGAAAAATGGAAAGGGAACACAATCACCACATTTTACATTTACAGTTACTCCGTCCACATCAACAGGAGTTGATATGGTTTGATCATTTTCCAACGGAGATATATTTGTATGTCCTTCATTAATTTGATCTCCATTTCTTTGGTCACCATGCTCCTGATTTTGAATTTGCGGCCCTTGATCTTGATCACCCTGATTTTGGATTTGACCACCATGTCCTTGTCCTTGCTGTAGTTCTTGATTGCCTTGGCTCTGTTCTTGATCCTGATCGCCAAATCCTTGCTCTTGCTGTTGCTGCTCGTCACCTTGACTTTGTCCTTGGTCCTGATCGCCAAATCCTTGCTCTTGCTGTTGCTGCTCGTCACCTTGACTTTGTTCTTGGTCTTGATCGCCAAATCCTTGCTCTTGCTGTTGCTGCTCATCACCTTGACTTTGTCCTTGATCCTGATCGCCAAATCCTTGCTCTTGCTGTTGCTGCTCGTCACCTTGACTTTGTCCTTGGTCCTGATCGCCAAATCCTTGCTCTTGCTGTTGCTGCTCATCACCTTGACTTTGTTCTTGGTCCTGATCCCCAAATCCTTGCTCTTGCTGTTGCTTCATATCTTTATGACATTGACATTCTAGCTTATGAAAACATTTTTTACAGAATTGTCTTTTACATGGAGACTCTCTTTTGCAGTCACAATGTTTAAAATGTTTACAGCACTCATTACAAAAATCGAGCGAGTTTTTCATGATTTTCTCTCCCTTAATAGACATTAATCGTTATGTACAATGTATTCAGGGGGAGTATTCACTGTATAGACACTTGTTCAGAAAATATAGAATGCTTAGGTGTCACATCACTATATAGTTACATATGGTAATGATATATCAAACTTTAGGAGGATGGATTGCTCATGGATCATACGGAACAAGATTCGATGGGGGCAAAAGAAGAAAGTAAGTTTCAGTATAGTAATCAGTCAAAGCAACTATATGGAGAAGCTATTCAACAATATAAAGCAGATTTAATAAATCTGATGAAAGCACAAAAAGATGAACTTAAACAGAATTTAAAAAAACAGAGGATGGATCTGAAAAATAAGTTGAAGGAAATAGAGGTTACATCTTTGGAGGATGATATACGTGAAAGTAAGTTAAATGAGAGTATGGAAAGCTTAGAAATGAGAATTATGGATTGGCTTAAGGATCAGTTAACATCTTTGTCTAACTCTCTAAAAGAAGAAAATATGCTGATGGAAGAACGTTTAAAAAGAGAAATAGAAGCACTTCAGAGGTATAACGAAAAGGAATAGGTGAAGTTAATTATATAAAGGTTTGGGACATTTAGAAGGATTGGTAAATAAGTGAGTAAGTTATTCTCAATCTATGGTTATGAATTAATTCATTATCAATGCCGATTGTTAAATAGGGTCACCGTACAATTTATTTTCTAATAATTTCACGTGAATACATCACGTTTAAAAGGGGCTGGAACAAAACCCGAGTAAAATAAAAATTCGTGGGACGACATCTTAATGTGGAGTCCCAATATTTTTTTATGATTAATTTCAAAATTTAATATAAACAAAAAGGATCCCCTTTGATAGAATTAAAATGGTTTTGCCTTTAGATTTAGAAATAAAATTGGATAAGGATGATATTGCTTCACCGTGCATGATATGGTTGAACAATACCAGATGATGCGTTTACTAGTTTTTCGCATGACACAGGCTGCCCCACTTAATACCCCAAAATGATGATGAAAATTATTCTATGTGCTTATACGCAATCGGTGTTAATATTAATAACGATATAATAAATTTTGTAAACCATGCTATGTATTTTGCTCTCCATAAGAATGGGCAAGTATTGTCCCTCATAGTCTTGAAGTTACCACCACTATCTGTATTTGGCATTTAATGAATGCTATATATGGCAGTATATTTTTTGAATAAAAAAGAGAGCCAAAATATGCAGAAGTGAATTAGAGCTTGCAAATTTTAGACTCATTAATATTACTATTTATTGTGGATAGCACCCAATTGCACTACCTAATCTTTGCACGTTGTACTGTGCAATAACAATAAAACAAAAATAAGCGAAAGTTGATAAACACATCCGCTTATTTCTATATCGTTATTTATGCATTGTTACAATAATCTCTATACTGTCCAAAAAAATCGTTTATATATTATTTTAGTATAAAATTAGAATAACTAATATGTCTCAGCCTGCTCGAATAGGTTATCGAAGACATTATAATATAGTATTGTTTACTAAAAAATTATCATTTACAAGGTTACATTCCTTTATTTCTTTACATTAAAATTTTTCTCAAGATCATTAAATAATTTAAATACCATCACTCGTTCACCTGTACGAGAGCTTATATCAGTATGGAAACTTTTCACTTCTTCTCCCGTAATAGTTAATATAATATCCTTAAGATCTTCTATACCTGATTCAACTAATTCCGAACGAGTTTTCTTTATAGTTAACATTCCCTCTTTTGTTTCACAAACGCTATATTCAGCTGGTGTTAAAATACCTTTTAGAATTACAATAATCATATCTCTTAATATATCTGTCTTAACTGATACAGACCCCCGCCCAAGAAAATCCTTTTCCCATTGAGTAATTGCCTTACTTATCTCAGATTCATAAGAACCCTTAGATATTTTCATATATACTACATCTCCTATCAAACCAAAAAATTGGTTTATTCCATATGCTTTTTAAGTCTTTATGTCGCTTTTCATCCTTATAAAATAAAGTAGAGCGCCAGTCGTCAATCCTGAATTCGAAAGTCTAAGATGCATGCTATATTGACAAAATTGATTATTTTAGCATCCATTAATAACCCCTCATAACATAACCTTCATATACACCTTCAATATTTAATTCAATTTCACTGTTTATTGAGACTTCAATAATTTTAGATAATATGTTTTCGTCCATAATAGAGTGTATATGCAAAAAATTGAATGCTACCTAAATAGGTTTCCTCAACTTCCTCATAAGATTTTAAATTATAAAATCAATTGCTTTTCTAATTATCTTTTTAATACATTCCATATTTGCACAATCAAACATACTTTATTTCTTCTTTTGTTGCAATTACAAAATCAGTTAAATTAGAGTCCATTAATTTTTCCTTTCAGTAAATATGAAAACTAGTATAGAGCTAAATGATTTATTGCTCCTAGCTTCTAATTCTTAAGGAAATGACAAGTGATGATCAGGTTAGGTTTGACACTGTTTTATTAGTAGGAACCTTCACAATTGAGAATTTTCCATCATAATTATTTATTATTAAACCTCGAACTTTAAAATGTGACGGAACTAATGGATGATGACGAATGATATCAACACTTTTTTCGATATTGTCACTACCATTTTCTTTTCCATTTAGCCATTCATCGACCGTACCACCTGAAAATTCAGGCTTACTATTTTGAAAAAGATAATCTAATGTTTGTATTTTGTTTTTCGTTGATTCAAGTTGAGTTGATACATTAACTGTGGAAGTCCTCTTATCTTTTGTTCCTACTACAAAAATTTCCTCAACATTTTCCTGATAAATCGCAATGATAATAGACCTCATTATATCTCCATAAGGATGCAAGATTACGGAGCCATAGCTTTGTATAGTTAGCATGTTTTCTGCTCGAATATTCGTTACTTCTTGTAAAATAGGCTCCAACCCGTTTTCCATGTCCGTTAAAAATAGTGCTTTTTTATTTTTATCTAAATTCATATAGTACACTCCTTCTTTATGTTTATAAATTGTTATTTAAGTAGCAACTAGTTGATAGTAGTTACCAATTTACCCAGCGTCCATCTGGATCGACACTAGCAAGTCGAACCCATCCATTTTGAACTTTTTCTCGAAATACTGAATCATTATTTAATAGCCGTTTTACATATCCGCTAGGGGCTTGGATGACAATCAGCAAACGAAGAGGAGAATGATAAACCTCGTGATCTGATTGCATGACTGATTGCCAAGGTAGTCCAGCTAACAAGTCACTTGCATTCCCCTGCATAACACCAAGACCTGCTGTAACGGTTTGAGTTGCTTTATTTCCACTACCATAATAGTGAGGTGCGACCGTTGAAGCGTAATATTGAAGATTAATCCATTGGCTCACCGTTCCTGGTCCTGCAATGATGTTAGCTAGGAGATCACCACTTTCATCCTGATTCCAATCATAATTATGAAGGAAGGCTCTACCTTCCAAGTCACAATCCTGAGTTAGTTCACGTTGGCCGATAATAAAAGCAGCATTACGAGCTAATCCCCATTCCGGACGTATCTCACTCCAATCTTCCGCAAATCGGTGTGCCTCAGCCTTAGGATTTTTAAGTTCCTTTTTAAAATTCGGTAATTGGGCTAGACGTTCTGCATTTGCATTACGGCTCACTTTCGGCATTATAGCTTCGATACGGTCAAATGCTTCCTGTGCAGCTTCGGAAAGTTCAGGAACATAAATCCAATGTAATTCATCCACTGTTGTTTTATGCTCAGCGGCTACGAAAACGGTGTCCTCAGGAATTTCAATTCCTTCAGAAGAAAGTTCCTTTCTTACCTCTGGAAGGTTGCATAAAGTGGCTAAGGCCCTAGCGTTGAATCCACCTGCCGCTCCACCGCACGCACCACATTCAAGAGCTGCAGCATAAGGATTGTTGGTACTTTTACTACTATGTCCGCATATTACGATTAATGGTGAGAAATTCTTTGTTAACCCCATCATTTTCAAAGCTTGATGGGCATAATTCACTTTTTCTTCGTCAGAAAAACCAACAGGCATCTCCGCTTCTAGATGATGAACATGATTAAGCGAGAGCGTTGTATTAGGTTTGCGTAACCAAGTCTCACGAAGGTTACGAATAAAACGATCTGCTCTTCTTGGTACAAAGCTACGTGATACCATTTGGAGACTAAGCCAAGGTCCACTTAGCTCAGGTAAAAGTAAGCTAGCAAGTACATTCTGTTTCATCGTTTTAAATGTATAGCTTAAGGAAGTAACTGCCTGCTTACGTTGTTGATATAATTTGAGTTCATTTTCATCAGCAGTCTCTTTTATTTTATGTTGAGGCTTTAGTATAACCGGCAAGGAAGAATGGCTATGATCGCTACCAAGTTCACTAGTTGCTATCGGTAATCCAAAGAAACCAGCAATTCCAATCGTTTCAAACGGACCTACTTTTTCAAGTTGACGACGAAAAGGTTCTGATCGTACATCAATGCAGAATGCAAATTGAGCTAGTGCAGATTTTTTGTCGATGATCTTCCGTTGTTTAGAGATAATCTGCTGACTTAATCGATCTGTGTGTGTTTGTTCCCAAGCTTCTAACCAAAGTTTCCTGCGAAGCTTCTCATCAAAGCTGTAGGCAAATGATAAATATTCGTTTTGTTCAGCGGCAGACATCTGTGACCATTCCTTGATTGTAAGGTCCCCCCAATGGATCCACGCTGCTATAAGGGGAGCAATCGAAACTTTTTTCTCAGGTCGTTGATTGGTCAACTGTAGATAAGGCTTTAATAGAGCCCACTCCATGGAAATTCGAACTGCTAAATATTCTGTTAGGAGTGAATGTTCATGGCTTGATTGTCGGGAGCGCCAGAGCATCATTCCTGCCCACCCAGGTAAGGAGAGCAAATGACCTTCAAGATAAGTCTGTATTTCTGAATTAGGGATTTCTAGCGCGAATAACGCTTTTTTTAAAGCCATATGTGCCTCTTTTGGCCAACCTTTTAAACTTTTACGTTGAATTTTATTAAGTGCCGGATCATATTGAATAAGACGCTGCCACGCACGATAGAAACCTTCATCACGGTTTGGCATTGTCCAACCTGCCTGTGAGTCATCAAGGTATAATTTACACCACTTGATGACATGATGATCGAGAATATTGACTAACCTTTCACCATCTTCATTCGCTATATTCGAACTTATTGGTTGGATTAAAAAATTATCGATACGATCCGTATTCAGTCCACTAAATTCATCTGCCAATTTCTCCAGTTTAAGTGATGATAAAAGGTTAGAAGGTAATGGATCTAATTTTAGTGCAGCATGACAAAATCGCTCTGCCACGTTCCGTGGGATATTATAGGAATGGGAATCAAGCCAATGCTGTAGACCCATTTTCACAAAAGCTTCATCAATCTCACCTTTACTCTTTGCCGAAAGGATCATAGAAGCACTAGGGTAGATATCAATATCACGAGTTTTATTTAACCAACCTGCAACCTGTTCAAAAGATTGCTTTTCAAGTCCCGTCCACGGATTACGTGCTGCAAATGCAGAAATTGGCCAAAGTGGTGCAATTACTTGACTAGCAGATTCTATTAAAACGTTAATATTACTTTCTTGATGATTAATATTTGTATCTTGCTTTTTTACATTTTCTTTCGTTAATACAGATGTTCCGTTCATCACCGATTACCTCCTTGAGATAAATATTGTTTAAGGTAGTTTGGATGACTTTCTACTAACTTTGGTTTTGCTTCACCTAATCGTACTAACCAAAGATAAAGTATTGCGAAGGAAACAGAAGAACGATTACGAGCAACCCATGTACCCATCGCAATACCAAATAATAAGAGACATACGACAATGATGACAACTGACATTGGAGGTTGAACACTTTGGAAAACGGTTGTGCGTAACCACTCATAGAAGAGATTATGAATGATAAAATAAACAATGGCTGCTCCTCCTAAAAATGATAAGCCAACAATTCGACCAATTCTCCCCTTTCCAAAAGCTACGAGCTGTGTCCAAGAAACGGACAATGACCACCCTAAGATTAACGCACTAATCAATTGATACCCCTCTAAAGGAGCCATGAGCCAATAAGCAATCCCTATAACTAGGGCTAATGTCCGACCTGCCATGATCCATAAATAGGATGACCTTTCATTAACGGGAGTCGATACTTCGAAACGACGTACTGCCGAACCAGCCTGTAAAAACAGCGTAGCTTTGAACAAACCATGTAAGATAAGATGAATAATGGCTGCTACATACGCACCTAACGCACATTGAATGAACATAAACCCCATTTGCCCGATCGTAGAGCCTACTAACTGACGTTTATAGTCAACCTGTACTAAACTAATTCCATATCCAATCAATACAGAAAAACTTGCAAGAATAAGTAAAATAATCGAAGCTATATCACCATTAAAAAGAGGAGAAAATCGAGCTAGCATAATCCCACCTGCATTTACTAAACCTGCGTGCATAATCGCTGAAACAGGAGTTGGAGCAACAACAGACTCAATCAACCACCTTTGGAAAGGCCATTGGGCCGCAGGAATTATCACTGCTAATACAATCAATAAATTAACCCCTGTTCTCTCCCATGCTCCAAGTTGAGCTAAACTTTCATTTGTTAGAATTAATGATAACTGCCATTGACCTGTGACTTGAAAAAGCCAAATTATCGCAAATAATAATGAAAACCAACTTAATATAAATAATCGACCAGAAACCTTGGCTGCTTCACTTGCTACTTTCCATGCACGGTTTAACCTTATAAGTAAAGTTAAACCGACGAGAGTCGCTCCCCAAGATATGACCATCAAACGGAGATCAGCACTTAAACATGTAATTGAAGCAGCACCTGTAGTGAAAGTAAAAAGCGTAAAATACTTTCGATAAGAACGATCTCCCATTAAATAACGTACAGAAAAACGCTGAATGATCAATCCAATTGTAAGAACAAAGAAAACCATTAACCAAGCTAAGGAATCTAGGTACCAAAAACCATCGCCTCTATTCCCACTGTTATTAGTAAGAGCCAATAAGGAAACTAAAGATGGTAAAGCCACGATACCGATATGAATACGAACAAAACTTAATGGTATCCGTGGGTGTAAAAACAAAAGGCCACTAAGTCCAGAAATAACAAGCATAATAAAAAATAATGATAACAATGATGATGAACTCAAAGAACCTAACACAAAACATTCTCCCTTCTAAACGGCGTTAACACATTAAAAATTACTTTTAGAAAAGGCCATATATCTTTCTAAAAAGTTATACATTTTATTTACTCCATTACGATTATTGAATAAATTTATACTTACTCAATAAAAAAACCGACAACTTCAAAACTTCAATGATGATTTAAAATCATTGAGTCTTGAAAATTGTCGGTTTTACTTCAACTAACTTCAACAAAGTTTTTTGAAGAACTACCTTTTTATACGTCATATTACTTTATGTTTTAACTAAATTCTAAGAAAACATCGGTATAACTTTAATTTAGTCGCTGATTATGAAATAAATCGATTTATGTTACTCTTTCCCTTTATATTAGGGTACTTTTTCATCCAGTCAATATTAAATATTAAAAGAATGCTAAAGGCCTAATTATTTAAATAGGCAAAAATAAACATCTGCCGATTATTAAGTTAAGTATAAGATATGCCAAATTTTAAATATTGTCAACAAGAAAGTCGCCATAAACTATTTCAATGAAATTCAACTTAGTTGTTGGAACACGGAGAATGAAGTATCAATTTCTTCTCTTATAAACAACATATTTAACGTATTAGTTAATACATTCCTTTACAAACTCATCAAAAAAAGTTGTTTGTTGCACAGTATGTGTCTACTACGCAATATAAGAGTTACTCCCACAATACGGCTTGTTTATGGAAGACTGACCTTATTTGAAATCAACCCAATTTATATACCAACTATAATAACATTTTTGATTTCAAAAACTATGGCAAGGAGGTACATATCACTAGAGGGTGTAATCAAATAATAGATGGACTACTACATCTATATTTCATCAGTCAGCCCGCAACACATGTAGTGAACTGCTCTTTTCTTTCCATCCCTTCATCCATGCCAGTAATTTATTTGATCCCAAAATAGGCTCTAATTTAGTTCATTATCCTGCATCATTTTGCAAAATAGATAAAAATAAAAAACCCTTTAAACGTTGATACAACAACATTACAAGGGCTTTTTGTGCATTACTTTGCAATCTAAAAGGATTAACGAGAGTAGAATTCAACAATAAGCGCTTCGTTAATTTCAGCTGGAAGTTCTTCGCGCTCTGCATAGCGAGTGAACGTACCCTCTAATTTATCAGCATCAAATGTTAAATATTCAGGGATGAAGTTATTTACTTCCACTGCTTCTTTAACAATATCAAGATTCTTAGATTTTTCACGTAGGCTGATAACTTGACCTGGTTTTACCATGTATGATGGAATATCAACGCGACCACCGTCTACAGTAATATGACCATGATTTACAAGCTGACGTGCTTGTCTGCGTGTACGAGCAAGACCTAAACGATATACAAGGTTATCTAAACGAGAGTCAAGCAAAATCATGAAGTTTTCGCCGTGAATACCTTTCATTTTACCAGCTTTGTTAAACAACGTACGGAATTGACGTTCGTTCAATCCATACATAAAGCGAAGCTTTTGCTTCTCTTGTTGTTGTAAACCAAATTCTGAGATTTTCTTGCGTTGGTTAGGTCCATGTTGACCAGGAGCGTAAGGGCGTTTATCTAATTCCTTACCAGTTCCAGTTAATGAAATGCCAAGACGACGTGATTTTTTCCATACTGATCCAGTATAGCGAGCCATAAGACATTTCCTCCTTTTTATTTTATTTGCATAAAACAAAAAGCCGTGTTCCTAATCACCTGACCATGATGTTTTCATGTATCATCGCTCCAGCAGCTAAGAGTTACGCGATACACCTCATTACAGAGGAACAACATGCATACAAGTGTTGGTTCACTAAGGCTACTTAATTATTTTACACAAAGACTAGTATATAATTTTTAATGAATATAGTCAACCATAAATAAAATTTGGAAAAATTATCAACTTCATATAGGAAAAATGAACTATTTCATATATAATAAAACTATAAAATAGTTCATTAGACTCATTGATGATAATGAATGAGAGGTGATAAATGATGAAAGACAGAGATTTGATTCAAGGGAACCTGCAGCAGGCATACTTTCAAATTACCTCTAATCTATCCCATCTCTCTTATGAAGAAAGTCTACATAATATGATAAAAGCGATCAAGCAGGTATTGCATCTAAAATGGGTAGGTGTATATCACTATCTACGTTCAACTAATTCGTATCACATTCAGTTGATGGACCCTTCAAATGAAATAAACGTATTAAACCAATTACCATTGAATGCTATATCAAATGATAATCAGTTTGGAAAGTGCATAATTGATCGATCTTCTGTATTTTATTTAAAGCTAAAAGATAGAAATTTTTCCAAGGTATTAGTGTGTTTTAAAGCATTTCAAATCGATCCTACTATACTTGCGATTGTTCAATCAGAATCTCAGAGGTTGATAATGCAATTGGATCAATATTATCCACAACAAATAAACTACCCGTTTTTATATGATCTTTCCATTTGTATATTTACCATGAAACGGAAATCTTCCATCTTAAATGAAGTCATTGATGCAATTCGTGAAATATATCCAACCCATTCGCTACACTTATTACTCGCACATGATACGGAAGTTGATTATAATTTTTCAGTAAAGTCGATGGCGTATACGGATGATAGTACAAATGGTTTTGGATCTAAAGCGTTCATGACTGAGGAGGTTCAAATCGAGAAAAGAAAAGGAGGTGCAGGTGAAAAATTATATGTTCCTCTAACGGGAAGGCAAGGTGTGTATGGTGTTATCCAATTGATTTCAAAAAGCTGTGATGTATTCGCGAAAAGCGATGTAGATTTTATAACACATATTGCTCAAACAGCTGGAAAAGCAATAGAAAACGCAAGTCTACTCGAAAATGCAAATTTGCTGATCGCGGATTTAAAACTAATTAATGAAGTTACACATCAATTGAATTCCAATTTAAATTTGACTGATATTACAGAATTTGTTCGAAAAAAAATCAAAGAGGTATGTCGTGCTTCGGAAATAGGTTTTATTTTTCAACGGTCTGATGGATCGTATGCTGATGTTCTAACTGCGAGCACTGCCTACTTTAAAAAAGAAGAAAATCAGAGTCTAGTGGATAAATTACTGAAGGATATCGTTCATCCAACATTTTATGGGAAGTTTGAATATATTCCAACATTTCCTTATCATTCGCTTATGATTATTCCGTTGCGACAAGACATCCATACATATGGTCATGTTGTGATTATGCATGAAGCGTCCTATTTCTTCTCGTTTGAAGTGTTTAAATTATTGCAATCATTGATTCAACATTGCTCTTTAGCACTCGCCAATGCTATCTTAAAAGAGGAATTGGAAAAAGCGGTTATCACAGATTACTTAACAAAATTATATTCGAGGAATTATTTAGAAAAAGTTGTCATAAATCAAATGAAAACAGCTAGAATGGGCTCATTAATTTTATTTGATATTGACGATTTCAAACGAATTAATGATACATACGGTCATCATGTTGGAGATGAAGTACTTAAACAAGTGGCTGATGTAATAATGAGGTTTTCTGAACAAGATGCTATTCCTTCCAGATGGGGAGGGGAAGAATTAGCCATATACACTCCTAACCTATCAATTGATGATGCGGTCCAAATAGCTGCAGGCATTCGTGAGCAAGTAGAGGAACGGACTAATCCAACTGTAACACTATCTTGTGGCGTTTCTTCTTGGTCAGAGGATTTCGATGATTCCGTAAGTGAGCTTTTTATTCGTGCAGATAAAGCACTATATGAAGCGAAGCATAGAGGGAAAAATAGTGTAGTGAAGCGTGTAAAAGATAGATAAGTTCTTATAAATGGAAGAATTAAATCGGCTGGGCTTTCCGCACAGCCGATTTCCAGTTATGATCTATTATTAGGTATACTTAGGGTAAATAAGTTTGTAATGCATGAACAAACTTTTCTAAATATTCCTGATCAATTTCATCAAAGCGATCCATCATCGGACTGTCAATATCAAGAACACCGTAAACCTTATTATCTATAATGATAGGGACAACGATTTCAGATTTGGTAGCACTATCGCATGCGATATGACCAGAAAAATTATGAACGTCAGCTACCCGTTGGGTTGATTGCTCTTTAACAGCAGTTCCACAAACACCTTTTCCATAACCAATACGGATACATGCTGGTAATCCTTGGAACGGACCTAACACAAGCTCATCTTCTTTCCATAAGTAAAAACCAACCCAATTTGTATCGGAAAGAAATTGATTTAATAAGGCTGATGCGTTGGAAAGTATGGCAATAGCATCCGTTTCATCTTCACTTAATGCTTGCAGTTGACGAATTAATAACTCATAATCTTTTAGTTTATTTCCAGAATATATACTTGTTTGGAACATTTAGATTTTCCTCTCTCTTTAGTATTTCGACATGTATGATAAATATTGTCGAGCGAAAATTGCAGGATAAATCATCTCTATGTCGTAATGGAGATGTAAGGAGTTGAATCGTATGAAGACTAATCTCTCGAAACAAAAAGTAATAGAAGCAGCTTCCGCATTATTTTTTCAAAAAGGATTTCATGGCACTTCTGTTCGGGATATTGCGGAGAAGGCCAATGTTAATGTTTCGCTTATTAGTTATTATTTTAAAGGAAAGCAAGGGCTGCTGGAATATGCGGTTACGGACTATTACGAAAAATATCTTGATACCATGGAAGAAGCGTTAGAGCATTATCAAGACTTATATGCTTTGGATCAGTTAAAGGAATTAATTTTCATCATTATACAGTATAAACAAAGTAATCATCAATTCTCTTGTTTTATACATAGAGAATTGTCGCTAGATTCTGTATTCGTTAGAGAGATGGCTGTGACCTATTTAGCGAAGGAAAATTATTTTATTAGCAGGGCATTTTTTAGTGTACTTGATAAACAGCATTCATCAATTAATGATCGAAATTATTTATTAATGCAGTTAAAAGGCATGCTAATTACGCCATATATTATGCATAATGAATGGAAAAATCATATTATTGGTGATGGTTCGCATGATTTATTCGTTACAAATTATGTAAAGACGATTCATCGATGGTTGGACTTTTTAGTCGAGGTTTCAGGTGAAAAAATAGCTGAGGATGCACATGGCAGATGATGTCGCGATTTACTAGTGAAATAGGCACGCTGACGATTGTCGTACAATACTATACAATCACTTGCTAATTTTTATTATGTATAAATGAGTACGGACTTACCTATAGCGTGTAGAATAAAAAATTGGCTGAAACCCCAATTTATTTGTATTTTTTTAGCAAAAATTGTGTTTAACATGGTATTATTATAATTAGATTATTATTAGCGACGATTATTTTATTTTTGTAAACGTCCATCCTCTTTAGGAATTTAGTTGGGAGGCATTTTATGGCATACATCATAGGCATTATACTAATAGTTATAGCACTTATTATTACAGGACTTATCTTACGAAAAAGGGTATATGATGTTGTTGATCGTTATGAAGCCTGGAAAATGGACATTATGGGTCGAAACATCGCTTCAGAGCTCTCCCGTATAAAAATATTAAACTTATCAGGGGAAACACAAGATAAATTTGAAGCGTGGAAGGATCGCTGGGAATATATAGTAACAAAAGAGCTTACTGATATTGAAGAACATTTATTTGATGCAGAAGAAGCGGCGGATCGATATCGGTTCTCGAAAGCTAAAAAAATCCTGGCTAAAGTCGATCAGATATTGCAATCCGTGGAAAAGGATATAGAGAAGATTTTAATGGAAGTAGAAGAACTGCTTGAATCCGAAGAGTCCAGTAGAAAAGAAATAGAGCATGTTGAACCTACAGTAAAGGCGTTACGTAAACAGCTTTCGCAAAACAGATATCAATATGGAAAAGCGGAAGCCTATTTTGATAAAAAAATGGATGAACTGGAAGCACAGCTAACTAATTATCATCAACTTGTCGAGAATGGAAATTATATAGAAGCGAAGCAGCTCGTCGATCAATTAAAGCTATCTGTGGATAGCCTAGAGGGAGAGTTAGATGATTTTCCACAATTATATAAATCATGTAAGCAGGAATTACCTAGTCAGTTAGATGATTTATATACAGGTTTAAAGGAAATGAAAAATGAAGGTTATCGTGTGGATCATCTGGCTTTTGAAAAAGAAATACGCAAATATCAGGAAAGACTTTTACATATAGTTGGCGCTATGGAGAGTGGTGACTTTTCTGAGGCAGAAGGTGCCATAGAGGAGATAGATGGACGGATAAAGGAAATGTATCAGCTGCTCGAAAAAGAAGCAATAGCTAGGAATTTTGTGGAAACAAAAGTTCCGACCTATCAGAGTACGTTAAAGGAAATTACAGACACATTTGCTGGTACTAAAGCGGATGTTGAGCTATTAAAGAAGGCTTATTATTTTGAAGATAGTGATATGGAGAAGTATTTAACATTAGAAAAGGCAATCGGAAAACTAAACACGCAATTTGAAGAACTACTAGATAAAATCGAGAAAGAGAAATCTCCACACACAAAGCTACGTGATGAGTTAGAAGCTGGCTTTGTGCAAATTGAAGAGCTAAAAGAAAAACATGAAGCGTTTAAAAAGCGCATTCGTAATCTTCGTAAGGATGAGCTTGAGGCGAAGGATAAGTTGACGGAAATGCGAAATCAGTTGTATAGTATTCAGCGTAAGCTCAAGAAAAGTAATGTTCCTGGAATTCCAAGTAATATATGGAACTTAATAGAAACAGCTGGAGAAAAAAATCAACGTGTGATGAAAACATTGGAAAAACAACCGCTAGATATGGCAGAGGTGCAACAAGCTTTAAATGATGCGAAGAATGCTGTAGAGTATTCCATGGAACAAACAGATCTTATGTTGGAACAAGCTTATTTAACGGAGCAGGTTATCCAATATGCGAATAGATATCGTAGTCAGTATCCATTATTAGCTGCAAAGCTAGCCGAATCAGAACGGTTATTCCGAAATTACGAGTATGAACTATCGTTGGAGCATGCAGCTAAAGCAATCGAAGAAGTTGAACCTGGCGCGTTAAAACGAATTGAGGAATATCAAGAGGTATTGAATTAAGTAAATAGGACTTAATAGAAAAAGGATATTATATAATATCCTTTTTTCTAAGCAAAGAAATTAATTAAGAAGGCGGCTTGGTGTAATTCTTCTAGGAAGTTAGGAGTTAGTTGAATGATTTATTTAGATAATAGTGCTACAACAGTGCCTGATTCAACAGTATTAAAAAGTTTTGAACAAGTATCTACTACTTTTTTTGCTAATCCATCTTCTATTCACCCATTGGGAGGAGAGGCAGAAAAACTTTTAATTCAAGCTAAGAAACAGGCTGCTGAAATTCTATATGTAGCGGAAAATGAAATTATATTCACTTCTGGAGGTACAGAAGGTAATAATATTGCTATTAAAGGTATTGCTTTAGAGCATCAAAGCAGGGGTAAACATATTATCACCACTCAGATTGAGCATCCTTCTGTAGATAATGCCTGTAAAAGCTTGGAAAAATTAGGCTTTGAAATAACATATCTACCAGTGAATAGGGATGGGGTAATTGCCTTATCAGACCTAAAGCAAGCAATAAGAAATGATACCATTTTAATTAGTATTATGCACGTGAACAATGAGCTAGGTTCGATCCAACCTATAGCAGAAATCGGAAAAATTGCAAAACAATATCCAAAATTATTTTTCCATGTCGATTATGTCCAAGGGTTAGGGAAAGTTCCATTAACCTTAAGAAATAGTGGAATAGATCTTTGTACGATGTCTGGTCACAAAATTCATGGTTTAAAAGGAACTGGCTTATTGTTTGTAAAGAATGGAACAACTCTTTTTCCGTTATTTCATGGCGGAGAACAGGAGCAGGCGATACGTTCGGGAACGGAGAATTTAGCTGGAGCAGTTTCGATAGTAAAAGCCTTACGCTTAATCATGGAAAAGGAACGATTATACAAGCAGAGGTTATATGAATTACAACGTTTTCTTCGTGAGGAACTGGAAAAAATAGAAGCTGTTAAAGTAAATACGCCTATACATGCGGCACCGCATATTATTAATTTTTCGATACCAGGGATTAAACCAGAGGTAATGATACACATGCTCAGTGAAGAAGAAATTTATATATCAACAAAATCAGCTTGCTCTTCTAAAAAGTCAGATGAAAGCAAAATTCTCGCGGCTTGTGGGTTTTCTGATGATAGAGCAGTATCTGCATTACGAGTAAGTCTTTCTTATCAAAATACAGAGGAAGAATTAACTAATTTTATTCACGTACTGAAAGAGAAAATTCAACAATTTAAAGAAGTAATGGAGTAGATAACATGCAATATGATCATATTTTAATACGCTACGGAGAAATGGCGTTAAAGGGTAAAAATATAAAACAATTTATTATCCGTCTACAAGAAAATATTCAACATAAATTAGCTGCATTTCCAAACATAAAAGTAAAACGAACACAAGGGAGAATGTTTATTTTACTAAACGGTCATGATGCTGAGCCAATTATCGAAAAATGTAAGAATATCTTCGGAATTCAAAGTATGAGTTTGGCAATTAAGGTGGAGAATGATCCCGATAAAATAAAAGAAGCCGCTTTATATGCTTTAAAAAATGCTACAAATGTAAACACATTTAAGGTATCTGTGAAGCGGATTAATAAAGATTTCCCCATTGCTTCACAGGAAATGAATCAAGTATTAGGTAGACATTTATTAATCAATACGAATGAAATTAAAGTGGATGTGCATCATCCTGATTTAGAAATTAAAGTCGAAATAAGACTAGAAGCAGCTTATATTACGTCAAGTGTTATTCAGGGACTTGGAGGTCTTCCGGTAGGCACATCTGGTAAATCACTATTATTACTTTCAGGTGGTATTGATAGTCCTGTTGCTGGCTACCTAGCGATGAAGCGAGGGGTGCAGATTGAAGCTATTCATTTTCATTCACCGCCATTTACAAGTGAACGTGCAAAGCAAAAAGTTCTGGACTTAGCTAAACAATTAACAAAGTATGGTAAATCGATTCAAGTGCATATCGTACCGTTTACCAAACTCCAGCAAGAAATTTTTAGAGAAATGCCTGACGGTTATGCAATGACAATCATGCGGAGAATGATGATGCGTATAAGTGAACGGGTGTGTGTGAACCAAGAGATCTTATCGTTGACTACTGGTGAAAATCTTGGACAAGTAGCGAGTCAAACCATGCAAAGTATGAATACAATTAATGAAGTAACTAACTATCCGATTATTCGACCATTGATAACAATGGACAAAACAGAGATCATTAACATATCAAGAGAGATTGGTACCTACGACACGTCTATTTTACCTTATGAGGATTGTTGTACGATATTTGTACCTAAGTCGCCAAAAACGAAACCAAAAAGAGAAAAAGCAAATTTGTTTGAATCGAAGAAGGATTTTACAAAATTAATGGATGAAGCAATTGCTGGAATAGAAACGATAAAAGTATCAGCACGAGATACAGAGACCAAGTTTGATGGTTTGTTCTAAGGAAAGGCAGAAGACTGGATTATTAATGTCTGACCATATCCCTTAATTTGTCAGGAACTACCATTTAAAAATATGTATGCTTTCTCTCCTTTGTACACATTCTATAAGTACCAAGGAGGTGAGTTAACATGGCAGCAAATAATTCTTCAAATCAATTAGTAGTCCCTGGTGTTCAACAAGCTCTAGATCAAATGAAATATGAGATTGCTCAGGAATTTGGTGTACAATTAGGACCAGATTCAACATCTCGTTCCAACGGTTCTGTTGGTGGTGAAATCACTAAACGTCTTGTTCAAATGGCTGAACAACAATTTGGTGGAACAAAATAACTTAAATTAAATAGTTAAAATGGCTATAGGGCTATCCGGTTTGGGTAGTCCTTTTTAATTGTCTAGGAAATGAAGGAAATTATAATATTTGCCCATATGGATAAATAAGGGTGTGTTGAACTGCGTCCAGCGCCAGTGCCCAGAAACGAGGTGACTTCATGAATCGCCCTACATAAGTCATCATCTGCTCGCAAGCTCACCGTGATTCCTTTATCCCCGTTGACTCGCTCCAGTCGCTTGCGCTTTGTTCTCATTGATAAACCTATTATGACTATAATCCCTCTTGATTCCTATTCAGAAAATAAGTAAGGTATGTATATAACATTTTTCTAATGAAGGAGATCGAAGAAGCTATGGGAACACTATGGTTTGGTGGACCGATCTACACGATGGAACGTGAGGATGTAGTGGTAGATGCTGTATTTACCGAGGAACATCAAATAGTTGCTATTGGAACATATGAATATTTGTATCATACTTATTTTAATCAAATAGATGAAGCAATAAATTTGAACGGAAAAACAATGTTACCAGGATTTGTTGATAGTCATTTGCATATTATTTGGCATGGTGAGAAATTACTTCGGCTTGATCTTTCCCAAATGCAATCAGCCGAAGAAGTATTAGAAGCACTGTTTAACCGAGCTACAAATCTTTCTGAGGGAGAGTGGCTCGTGGGTGAGGGCTGGAATGAAAACCATTGGGATGAACCACTCATTATTCACAAAACTGCACTTGACGAAATTGTACCTCATAATCCTGTCATGTTGTCTCGAGTATGCCGTCACGCTATTTTAGCTAACAGCAAAGCAATAGAACTGGCAGGTATTGATACTGTAAATAAAACAGCTAATCCAAAAGGTGGCGTTATTGAACGAGATGATGATGAAGAGACAACGGGTTATTTCTTGGATACTGCTCAGGAATTAATAAAGCAAGCAATGCCAACTGTTTCACAGGCTTATCTAGAACAAGTAATCTCAATCGCTATAGATGATCTTCTTTCAAAGGGCTTAGTTGGAGGACACAGTGAAGACCTTAATTATTTTGGTGGATTTGATAAGACTTTTGGTGCTTTTAAACATGTGTTGGATGGGAAGGAGAAAATATTTAAAGCGCATTTACTCGTCCATCATGAAGTTATGGAAGACATGATTCATGCTGGGCTAGGGTATTTGAAGGGGCCACGTTATGCAGAGCTTGGCGCAGTCAAAATATTTTCGGACGGAGCATTGGGGGGGAGGACAGCATGGTTGTCTACAGATTATGCGGATGACATTGGAAACAGAGGTTTTGCAATTCACAGCATACCTGAGTTAGAGGAACTCGTGGCTAGGGCACGTGTCTATCAGTTGCCAGTAGCAGTTCACGCCATTGGAGATCAAGCCGTTTTAGAAATTGCATCCATATTGAGTAAATATCCGTTAGCAACGAATGCTCGCGATCGAATTATCCATGGACAAATTTTAAATAAACAAGCCTTTGAATTACTAAAGGAGCTTCCTGCTGTCGTAGACATCCAACCGACCTTTGTTGCTTCAGATTTCCCTTGGGTAATTGATCGGCTGGGACAAAAACGGCTAGACTTAGCGTATGCTTGGAAATCTATGCTTCAGCACGGAATACATTGTGCTGGTGGGTCTGATGCACCAATTGAGAAAGTGGATCCGTTACTTGGAATTCAAGCTGCGGTTATTCGTAAATCCTCTTTTGATGGAAAAACATACTTACCTAAAGAAGCGCTGACTATATTTGAAGCCGTACAATTATATACGACTGGTAGTGCTTATGTAATTAATCAAGAGAATAGTAGAGGTTTGATTACGGAAGGTTATCACGCTGATTTCACTATTTTGGAGAAAGATATTTTCCAAGTCAATCCAAATGAGATTCACGAAATTGACGTTGCAATGACAGTAATTGACGGGAAAATTGTATATGACAAGAACCTTTCTTCTATTTAATTAGATCGGTTCTTGTCCGTATTATACGTTATATGCTGCTTCACGCTCTAGTTATAAAAACGTACGTTTTACTCTGTCCCAATAGGAGTTATTTTTTAATTTCACGGTTTTAATAACATGGTCACTTAATGTAACAGAAATATCCCTTATATTTCGAATGGAGTATGCTTCATTGTCAAGACCGATAATTGGATAATCATTACCATCCTGCTGGACTGATAACGTTAACTTTCTATCACTATTAAGAACAAAAGAAGAACCCAGGGTGCGATAACGATTATTATTTATGGATGCTAACTCGGTAACTTGAAAACAAGGAATTTTTGGGTCAATGACCGCTCCATTCGTAGATTTATTATAACCTGTACTTCCTGTTGGTGTTGCAACAATTAGTCCGTCCCCTCTGAAGGTTTCGAAGTGAATGTCATCAATAAACACATCCATAACGATGGATTTAATAATAGTCGAGCGGACACTAATTTCATTAAGGCAATAAAAACTCGTCTCACCATTTAATTCCGCATTAATCACAGGAAAACGACGAACTTCCATTTCTTCATATTGGATTGTCTTCAACATTTCATCAACATTATCCATATTAAAATCGCAATATAGACCTGATTCCCCCGAACGAGTTATTCCTGTATAAAGGCAATCTTGACGAAAGCCTGTCTTACGTACAGCTTGTAAGAAAGCACCGTCACCTCCAATACTTACAATAATATTAGCATGTTCGAAATCGTTTACAATTGTAAAACCATTTGACTCTGCTAATTGGTATAGGGCATTTAATTTATCTTCAAGCCCTTGGTCACTTAAATAATAGAAGAAAATATTTTTTCGATCAGTCATATTCTTTTGATACCCTCCCAAATGTGATGACGAGATGCACTTTATACTACTATCTACTTTAAGCTATTAAGCAAAGCAGTATAACCATATTCTATCATGTTTTGTTGCTATTATCCTAGTGGAGTAAAACGAATGATTAAAATAGGAAATTTGAGGAAAAATAGGAACAGCTATGAAACTGAGGTGATGAAAATGTGGGGGTGGGCTATATTTATGATAACCGTGATCGCGATTGCTGTTATCTTTTTATTCTCAAAGCTAATCATTCATGTTCAAGGAGCATATTGCCAAGCAAATACTTCTATAACGATACGGATTTATTGGTGGAAAATTCCGATTATAAGACGAACGATGATGTTAGATGATTTCGAAAGTAACACGCCTGCTATTAATTTTCGTGAATTACCGAGTAAACTTAATGAGGCGCTTCATATCCTACGTCAAGGTCATAAAGCAATTTCGGTTATGCTACAGAAGATGAAATTCAAACAAATGAAGTGGCATACGGTAGGTGGTACTGGTGATGCATCACTTACAGGTATTGTATCAGGAGGTGTCTGGACAGTAAAAGGTGTTATCATAGCATGGCTTCAAGAACATGGGATTTTTAATTGTCATCCAGATATTAAAGTTGTACCACTTTTTCAACAGAAATATATACAATCCGAAATTTATTGTATTGTTTCTATTCGAATAGCACAAGCTATAAGTGGATTTCTTCAAGTCATGAGAATAATGGCTAATAATAAGAAGCTATTGATACATCAAGCACAAATGTATAAAAGGAGTTGATTGTGATGGAAGAGCATCCTATTCAAGGGCTAATGACTACTGCAATGGAAAATTTGAAGGATATGGTAGAGGTAAACACAATTATTGGAGATCCTGTTCAATCTCCGGATGGCAGTGTTATTATACCTGTGTCCAAAGTTGGTTTTGGATTTGCTGCAGGTGGTAGTGAGTTTAATTCTACAAGTAGTCAATCCCAATCCGATAGCAGTAGTGAAAGTGGTGAAGCAACACTTCCATTTGGAGGAGGTAGCGGTGGAGGAGTATCAATTACACCGGTAGCATTTTTGATTGTCAGTGAAAGAGGAATTAAGATGGTTCATTTAGATCATCATACACATATCTATGAAAAAATGATTGATTTTGCGCCACAGGTTGTAGAAAAGGTGCAACAGATAATGAAAGAGTCAAGTCAACAGCAAGGTTCAAAGAAACAAGAAAATAAGAAACCTAAAGAGATGCCTACCCAATATGATATTTAATGGTTGTATAAATGCAACTCATACACCATTCTATAATGTAAGCGTAGCTAATTCCGTTCACAAATATTTCTAGATTTCATAGCCATAAATTATTGGACATGCACCGCTATTCAATTCATAATGAAGAAGGAATACAATTATTTAGGAGGAATGATTCATATGGCAAATGTTACATTCCAACAAGAACCTGTCACACTTGTAGGTAATGAAGTGAAAGTTGGTGATGAAGCACCTTCTTTTAAAGTACTATCTAATGATTTAGAAGAAGTTACATTAACTGATTATAAAGAGAAGGTTAAGCTGATTAGTGTTGTTCCTTCCATTGATACAGGTGTATGTGCAGAGCAAACAAAACGTTTTAATGAAGAAGCTGATCAGATTGAAAATGTTAAAGTTTTAACGGTGAGTATGGATTTACCATTTGCACAAAAACGCTGGGTTAACCAACATGATATTAAGAAGCTTGATACATTGTCAGACCACCGAGATGCTCATTTTGGAAAGAACTATGGTGTTCTTATAGAGGAGTTACGTCTGCTAGCAAGATCTATATTTGTTGTTGACTCCAATAATATAGTTACTTATGTAGAATATGTTAAAGAAGTGAGTAATCATCCGGATTATGATGCTGCCCTGGAAGCTGCCAGACAAGCTAAATAACTCGAACGGAATCTCTCTCAGTAAATGAGGGGGATTTTTACTGTGTGCTACAGAACTTAATTAGCATTATTTTGTACATAGTCCCATTTCCTTTGGTACAATAGAAACGCTCTGAAGGAACGAATGGAGGATGCTATATGGAGAAATCAAATGTCGAAACATTGTATGAATGGATAGATGAAACGACAAATAAGATTCAACAGTATGTTAATGAACCATATCTGGAAAGCTTAGGTTATACGATGGAAATCGTATTTATGCAAGAAGTGCCAGATAATATAGATGAAAGCCTAGCAATCAAATTACAGCAAGCTTTAGTCGAATTAAAAATAGATTCATTCTCAGCTGAGGAAGTAAGAAAAGCTAATCAGCTTGCTATTCTAAAAGGAATGAAAGGCTCTACTCAACAGCAGCATTTAATGACACCAGAAACAGTATCGCTAATGATTGCGTATTTGGCAAATAAATTATTCGATGACGCCGAAAACATTCGCTTGTTTGATCCAGCTGGTGGAACTGGAAATTTAATAACTGCGGTTCTAAGTCAACTACCACAAATCAAAGAAGCATTTGCAAGTGAAGTTGATTCAACTTTAATTCAACTAGCTGTTTGGAATGCGAACTTGCAGAAAAAGAATATTGAGTTTTTCCATCAAGATAGTCTTCGTCCATTTTTATTGGACCCTGTAGATTTAATCGTAGCTGATCTACCTGTTGGATACTATCCAGACGACTTACGTGCGAGTGACTTTAAACTTAAGGCCGATAAAGGTCATTCTTATGCGCATCACTTATTTATAGAGCAAAGTCTTAATTACACAAAACCAGGCGGATACCTTATTCTAGTTATTCCAGAATTTTTATTTGATAGTGATCAATCAGACAAGCTTCAACAATTTATTCATGATTATGCTCATATGGTTGGCATCCTAAGGTTGCCAGAAAGTGCCTTCAAATCTGATAAGCATCGAAAAAGTATCTTAATACTACAAAAAAAAGGACAGCAGACAGCATCTCCTAAACAACCACTATTGGTTAAAATGCCTTCTTTCAACAATACGAGAGCAATGGGAGATATTTTAGGTCAAATAAATAATTGGTTCCAAACGTATAAAAAGGAGTTGAACAGCAATGAGTAATGTATTGGCAATAAACGCCGGTAGTTCATCTTTGAAATTCCAATTAATACAAATGCCAAACGAGCGCGTTCTAGCAAAAGGGCTAGTGGAACGAATTGGTCTAAATGAGTCAGTATTTACAATGGATGTTCAAGGTGAAAAAGATAAATTTGTGGAAGAGATTCCAAACCATGAAGAAGCAGTAAAGAAACTACTAGCATCATTAACGTCTTCTGGGGTCATTACTTCACTTGATGAAATAAATGCAGTTGGTCATCGCGTAGTTCATGGTGGGGAACGTTTTAGTGATTCAGTTGTCATTAACGACAAAGTTATTGAAACGATTGAACAAGTGTCGGAATTGGCACCTTTGCATAACCCTGCAAATTTGACGGGAATTCATGCTTTCCGTGAAATTTTACCGGAGGTACCAATGGTGGCTGTGTTTGATACTGCATTCCATCAAACGATGCCAGAGTCATCTTATCTTTATAGCTTACCATATGAGTACTATAAAGATTATGGCATACGTAAATACGGATTTCATGGTACATCACATAAGTATGTTTCGCAGCGAGCAGCGGATCTGATGGGTCTGCCATTGGAGAACCTGCGCCTTATATCTTGTCACCTTGGTAATGGTGCAAGTATTGCAGCTATTCAAGGTGGTAAGTCAATTGACACATCAATGGGCTTCACTCCATTAGCTGGGGTAACTATGGGAACACGCTCAGGTAATATAGATCCGGCGCTTATCCCTTATATTATGGAAAAAACAGGAAAGTCCGCGGATGAAGTGATTCATGTGTTGAATAAGGAAAGTGGTATGCTAGCTTTATCTGGATTCTCAAGTGATTTAAGAGATATTGAACAGACAGCTCAAGAGAATAAGCGAGCAGAATTAGCTTTAGAAGTATTTGCAGGTCGTATTCATAAATATTTAGGTTCCTATGCAGCGAAAATGTCTGGCGTAGATGCCATTATCTTTACTGCTGGAGTTGGAGAAAATAGTGATGTGATCCGAGAAAAGGTTTTACATGGTCTTGAATTTATGGGGGTTTACTGGGATCAAGCACTCAATAAAGTTCGAGGAAAAGAACAATTTATTAATTATCCACACTCTCCAGTTAAAGTAATCGTAATCCCTACAAATGAAGAGGTTATGATTGCCAGAGATACAATCAGACTTTCACAAATTAGTTAGTTAAAAGGTTTTGGTGTGGTTGAACCATAGCAAAACCTTTTTTATAAAATCATAATGGATGGGAGAGGTATTAATTGTCAGTAAAGGAACATAAGCGTGAAAACCACGTAGTAAATTGCATGATTTTAACTATTAGCGATACACGGACATTGGAAACTGATATGAGTGGAGGGCTTATTGAAGAACAATTGAAGGCGAACGGACATTGGATAAGTGTCAGAGATATTATTAAAGATGATCGAAATGACATTCAAAAAATAGTTACGAGAGCTTGTGTCAATCCCGGTGTTGAAGTAATCATTTGTAATGGTGGAACTGGTATTGCTGATAGAGACGTTACCATTGAAGCAATAAAAGAACTTTTTACGAAAGAAATCCCTGGCTTTGGAGAGATATTTCGAATGTTGAGTTACAAAGAAGATATTGGGTCAGCCGCTATTCTTTCAAGAGCAGTTGCAGGTACTCGAAACCAAACAGTTATTTTTGCACTCCCTGGTTCTACTGGAGCGGTAAAGTTAGCCATGGAAAAATTAATCATTCCAGAATTATCTCATATCATCCACGAATTAAGAAAAGAATCACCACATTAGAAGCGCTTCCAACAATAATGTGGAAGTGCTTCTAATGTAATTGTGGAATATTCTTAGTGATGTAGTGAGTATATCGTTTTAATGTTATATAGTTATCTGACAACTAATACATCACATGAAGCGTATCTTGTTATGCTCTCAGAAACACTTCCTATAAGAAAACGTTCAACAGCATTCATCCCTGTTGCCCCACAGATAATAAGGTCCGCATGAAAGTCATTAGCAATATCTTTTGCAATTTTTACTTTTGGAGACCCATATTCTACACATCGAATTAAATTATCAATACCTGCTGATTTTGCATTGTCTACATAGCTGTCTAATAATTCCTTAGCATATTCCTCTGCACGATCTGCTAATGTACGATCATAGGCTTCGGCAGTGGCAAATGTCCGTGAATCAACAACATGAGCTAAAATAATGCGTGCATCATTTCGTTTTGCGATATCTAATGATTTAGTAAAAGCTTTCTCAGATGCTTCTGATCCATCAACTGCTACTACAATATTCTTATATTCCATATAGATCTCCCCTTTCATATAAATTATATACCCGTATTTTAAGGACAACAATCAAAATTTGCCACTTTTACTAATTAAATTTTAGAGAGTGTTGCAGTATTGTGGACATACTATAAATGGGGGTGATTAGATTGTCCAAAGAGAAGCGTGATAATCAGCCACAAAACATTTTTGAGGATGAAAAAGGTGTTGCGGCTGTACAGAATCAGTTAAATGAAAGTTACCAAAGTGGTGTCATTGAAGAAAGGCACAATAATAAGGGAATCTACACGTTTAATAATCGTAAAAATTAAAGTGGAGAATGAGGCTGAGACAAAAGAATGAAGAAACAATAAAAAACGAACGATGATTAGTTGATGAAATTAATCATCGCTCGTTTTTTGATCAGAATCATTCATTTAGCACCTGAAATAAGCGAGACTCCGGCGGGAACAGCACGAGTCCGAAGATTCACGTGGTAACGTGTTTTTCTTTACCAAGTTAGCTGAGGCCGTGCCCGTGGAAAGCGCGTATAGTTTCACAGTGTGGCGATGATCCTCCTATTGATAACATGATTATTCGTATTTTGAGTAAAGAAGTTGTGTTTTGTCAGCCTCATTTCCCTTTTACTTTGAGAAAAAATTTGGTACTGTTACAATATACGTATATGAAGTATGAAAGTGCTTTCAAAAAAGTGTTATATTAGAGAATTGGAGGTAGTTAAATGAATATCGGTGTTCCAAAAGAAATAAAAAATAATGAGAATAGGGTTGCTATGGCGCCTTCTGGTGTCCTAACTTTGAAAAATGCCGGTCATACTATTTATATTGAGACAGAGGCTGGTTTAGGTTCTGGATTCACGGACCAACAATATGCGGAAGCCGGTGCAATTATCGTAGCTACAGCCAAGGAAGCTTGGGAACAGGAAATGGTAATGAAGGTAAAAGAACCACTACCTGAAGAATATGATTACTTCTATGAAGGGCTTATTTTGTTTACATATTTGCATTTAGCAGCGGAACCTAGCTTAACAAAGGCGCTGATTGATAAAAAGGTAACTGGGATCGCCTATGAAACGGTGCAGTTACCAAATAATTCACTACCGCTTCTAACACCTATGAGTGAAGTAGCAGGAAGGATGGCTTCGCAACTTGGTGCTCAGTTTCTAGAGAAGACAAAAGGTGGAAAGGGAATCCTTTTAAGTGGAATACCAGGAGTTAAACGTGGCAAGGTTACGGTTATTGGCGGTGGTGTTGTTGGTACAAATGCAGCAAAAATTGCGGTTGGTTTAGGTGCAGACGTTACAATAATTGATTTAAATCCAGAGCGATTGCGTCAGTTGGATGATATTTTTGGATCATCTATTAATACAATGATGTCGAACCCGCTGAATATTAGTCTCGCTTTAGCAGAGTCGGATCTTGTTATTGGTGCAGTGTTAATACCAGGTGCCAAAGCTCCGAAGTTGGTGACTGAAGAAATGGTTCAAGCTATGACAGCCGGTTCAGTGATTGTTGATGTAGCAATTGATCAAGGCGGAATATTTGAAACAAGTGACCATGTTACTACGCATGATAATCCAACATATACCAAACATGGTGTATTGCATTATTCCGTTGCAAATATGCCTGGAGCAGTTCCAAGAACCTCGACAATTGGTTTAACCAATGTTACTGTTCCTTACGCATTACAATTAGCAAATAAAGGCTATGTAGGTGCATGCAAGGATAACGAGGCGTTATTAAAGGGAATTAATACACTCGATGGGTATGTAACATATCAAGCAGTAGCAACATCTCATAGCTTGGAATACGCGGATCCACATACGCTATTGGATAACTAAAGATAGTAATATAAGAAGATAAGGGCGGTCTCCAAAATCTAACGTAGAATTTGGAAGAAAGCCCTTTTTCAATAAATATGAATATGGAGCCGGTTTAGGTTAATCTAAAAATTACTAAACTTATACGCATGCTAAGTTATTCCAAAATCATTAATTCTTTTGGAGATGTAGTTAAAACTTCTGGCCCTTGTTCTGTCATATAAATCATGTCTTCGATCCGAACACCGGCAACCCCTGGTACATAAATACCTGGCTCAATGGTATAGCACATTCCTGCTTGTAACGGTAGATCATTGTTGCTATGCATAGAAGGATACTCATGTGTTTCAATTCCTAATCCATGTCCAATGCGATGTGTGAAGTATTCACCAAAGCCTGCATCTGCAATATGATTTCTTGCTATTTGGTCTAATTTACCAGTTGCTACACCAATCTTAGATGCAGCTATCGCTTTTTGTTCCGCCTCTAAAACGGTATTGTATATCTTTTTTTGTTGCTCGGTTATTGATTTAAATGCTACTGTTCTGGATATATCTGAACAATAGCCCTCATACACTACACCAAGATCAAATAATACGATATCACCTGATTTTATCTTTTTCATGGAAGGTGTCCCATGCGGTGAAGCGGTCTTTGTACCAGAAAGTGTCATTGTAGAGAAGGACATTTCCTGAATTCCTTGTTTTTTAAGCTCATACTCAATTTTAGCAATTACTTCGAGTTCACCTACGCCTTCCTGAATTGCCGCTATCCCAGTCTTTATTCCAAAGTCAGCTAATTCAGCAGCATGTTTTAATAAATTATATTCCTTCTCACTTTTAATGACACGTAGGTTTGCTAATAGTTCTTCACCATTTACAATACGTGTATTTGAAAAGAGTTGCTGCATCAGTTGATATCGATCTAATGTTAGATTTGTATGCTCGACACCAATTGTATTTGGAATATGTTCATTCGTTTTTAATTTCTGGTAAAACATCTCCCAAGGATTTTCATGATCATGATAGGTGATTATTTGATAACGCCATCCAGCTGCTTTTGCATCCTCTTCTTCCATTGCCGGAATAATTAATAATGGATCAAAATGATTACTAATGTAGACAGCCACTAGCCTTTCATGTGGTTCTGTATAGTAATTAGTAATATAGTATACATTCGCCTTAGATGTAATAAACATACTATCGATATTCTGTTTTTTCATGCTTTTTAGTAATGCTTGAATTCTTTCTGCCATTTCTTTGTACACCTCTTTAATATGTAATATTTTTATTATAGCAAAAATAGTGTATGGAATTAAAATGGATGGCATTAACGACAAGTTGATGGCAACGTATTTTTAATATTTGTTTCCAAAACTATTACTGTGATAAGAAAGCTGATAATATATACATAGATTGAACAGACAATATAAAGTGAAACTTCAATCCGTGGGGGGTGTTTATCCCTGCGGATTGTTAGCACCACAAGGGTATGCCCCGCTTATCCATATTGGTTTTACTTTAATGATTGAAGCGGGGATATTATTGCCAGTTATAGGTGGGATAAAAAAATACGAATAACTAGCATGAAAATAACTAATTTCGGGTAGAAAAAATAAGAATGCTTGTTTAAGATAGATAGTATAATGTTTTATCAGAGGAGTGGTAATCGTGCAAATTTCTTATCATGGACATTCAGTAGTAATGATTAAAACGGATACACATCAGATTTTAATTGATCCCTTTATTACTGGAAATGAAAAATGTGATTTGGATGCAAACTCAGTAAATCCAGATGTTATCCTGTTGACACATGGTCATAATGACCATGTTGGTAATACGATAGATATTGCAAAGCGGACAAACGCTTTAATCGTTGCTCCTAATGAATTAGCAGACTATATGGGTTCAAAAGGATTACGTGTACATCCGATGCATATAGGTGGGAAGCATGAATTTGATTTTGGTACAGTCAAGCTCACCCAGGCCTTTCATGGCTCGGCGTTTACAGAGGATGATGGTTCAATTGTATACACTGGTATGCCGGCAGGAATCCTTCTAACGGTGAATGAGAAAACGATCTACCATGTTGGAGATACTGGTTTATTTTCAGATTTAAAATTAATAGGTGATATGAATAATATTGATATTGCGTTTGTTCCAATCGGGGATAATTTTACAATGGGGCCCGAAGATGCGCTAATTGCCTCGGAATGGATTCATGCAGATGTAACGGTTCCTATACATTATAATACCTTTCCTGTCATTGAACAGGACCCGCACAAGTTCATCAGTCAAATTAAATCGGGAGAAGGAAAAGTAATGGAGATTGGCGATGCGTTGCAATTATAATCGTTTAGACTGAGAAAAAAGTATCTTATTCACATCATCATCCGAACGGATTCAGTTCGGATGATTTGTTTACGTCAAACAGGTTCTATCACCCTCTATAAAATACTTCGCCTTCCGTGACACGGCTCCTAAGGACCACTTTCTTGCACGATCTTCAGCTCGCGCTTTTTTCCCGATAGGATAAGGGAATCGGCAGCGTTACATCGCACGCTGATTGAAGTTTCATTTTATTTTATCGTTTTATCGTTCGGCTTTTGGGTTAACTTTTTTCTTGCCAGCCCCTTGCTGTAGAAGCATGCAAATATTCCCTTTTTGCTACTAGTTATTTCCATCTTTTTATACTATAATTTAGGCATAAAGTAGCATATGTCGTAGCAGAAATAGATAAAGTGGCAAACGTATATTGGGGTTGGGACACTATTAAAAACGATCCATTCAAAACACTTTATCCCGTCTCTCTGAAAAAGCTATATTTTATTTTATTAAAAGATATTCAAGTAGAAATAAGGTGAAATCCGATTGAACACTTTTACGCTCTCGTTATTTTTTCTAGTTGGTTTACTGTTTGGATCTTTTTATAATGTAGTAGGATTGCGATTACCTAAACAATTATCGTTTATCATGAACCGTTCTAATTGTATACATTGTAGTCATCAGCTTCACTGGTATGAGCTAATACCCATTTTATCCTTCTTATGTTTAAAAGGTAGATGTAGTAAATGTAGTAACCGTATATCCTATCTCTATCCATTGATTGAAATCTCTACTGGATTATTATTTGTATATAGTTATTTGATGTTAGGTTGGAATAGCGAGCTAATTATAGCATTGCAATTAGTTTCCATGCTGATGATCATTACAGTTTCCGACTTAACATATATGGTCATACCTAATAAGTTATTGCTATTCTTTCTTCCGCTATTTTTTATACTGCGAATTATCTCTCCATTAACGCCATGGTGGTCGCCATTACTTGGAGGACTATTAGGTGTATGTATCACGATGTTCATCATTTTAATTAGTCGTGGTGGTATGGGAGCAGGGGATATGAAACTTTTCGGTGTACTAGGTATTGTATTGGGGTATGAGAAACTATTGCTTTGCTTTTTTCTATCTTGTGTAGTTGGGGCTGTCTTTGGAATGTTGTTACTAGTAATCAAAAAAATTCAACGTAAGCAGCCTGTAGCATTTGGACCATATATAGTAATTGCGACTTTAATTACCTATTTTTATGGAGATGCTATTATCGATTGGTATTTTAGATACCTTTAGATACTGGTAGTTATGAATATTGCTATTTAGATCTGTTTTATCCCATATATAATTGGCAGTAAAACCCCCACTTCAAGTAATAAGGTGAAACCACTTTTGGTGGTATAACCCCCCTACTAAATGAACGCTCACTTTATTATGGACAATATGATGAATAGAAGAACCGTGTAAGTTCTTAATGCATGGATTCTTTCATACATTGTTACCAAGGAGGTAGACAATAATGGTGAGACATTATGCAGTACTACGATTATTGCTTGCAGGTTTCTTCTTATACATGGCGTGGCCCTCTATCCCATATGCTGTTACGCCGATTGAACTTGCTTTTTGGGGTGGATGGTTAATTTTTTTCTTATTAATTGTTGGAGCAAATATTGCTTCACTTTTACAAATGATTCAACCACCAATTATGGAACAGCAAAAGGAAAGACAGCGTCAAACCTATAATTATTGAGTTTCAGCTTTTTCAACTGTATAATAAATGGTAAATAATTCATTAGTACAGTTGAAAGATGGTGTATGTACCAATGGCGAGTAAACATGAGCAAATAATTCAGCATATTATATCATTGGAAATTGGTCATAAGATATCTGTAAGACAAATCGCTAAGGATTTAAATGTAAGTGATGGCACAGCATATCGAGCGATTAAAGAAGCTGAAAATCAAGGACTTGTAAGCACAATCGAACGTGTAGGTACAATTCGTATTGAACGGAAGAAAAAAGAAAACTTCGAGCGCCTTACGTTTGCAGAGGTAATCAATATTGTAGATGGACAGGTTCTAGGTGGTAGAGAAGGGCTTCATAAGACATTATCGAAATTTGTAATTGGAGCTATGCAACTTGATGCGATGATGCGTTATACTGAGGCAGGATCTTTACTGATCGTAGGAAATCGTATTAAAGCGCATGAATTAGCTTTGAAAGAGGGTGCGGCAGTACTTATAACTGGTGGGTTTGATACGGAGGACTATATTAAGCGGTTAGCTGATGAAAGACAGCTTCCAATTATTTCTACTAGTTATGATACGTTTACAGTGGCTGCGATGATAAATAGAGCGATTTATGATCAATTAATAAAAAAAGAAATCGTATTAGTGGGCGATATTTTTACTCCATTTGAACGATCGTTTTATTTACGTGCAAAGGACACCATACATGATTGGTATGAACTTAATCATAGATCGACACATACTCGTTTTCCGGTAGTTGATGAAAAAAAACGTGTTATTGGTATGGCTACTTCAAAAGATATCATTGGGAAAGAGAATCAGACAACTATCGAAAAAGTAATGAGTAGGCATCCGAAGATTGTTCAGACAAAGACTTCTTTAGCTTCTGTGGCCCACATGATGGTTTGGGAAGGTATAGAAGTAATGCCAGTAGCAGATGAATCCAATCATTTACAAGGAGTCATTTCTCGACAGGATGTATTAAAAGCATTACAACAAATACAAAGGCAGCCTCAGGTTGGTGAGACAATAGATGATATTGTTTCTCGTAATTTGCGAGAAGCGGACAATCAGAAGGATACCTATTTAACAACCGTTGCACCACAGATGACGAATCAACTTGGAACATTATCTAATGGAGTATTTACATCATTAATAACAGAAGCGAGTAGGAGAATGCTTCTTCAGTATAAAAAAGGTGATCTTGTAGCGGAAAATCTGTCCGTGTATTTTATTAAGCCAGTACAAATTGACAGCACATTGAAAATAAAACCGAAGCTGCTTGAAATCGGTAGGATGTATGCAAAAATTGATGTGGAAGTATTTGATGAGAGAAAACTAGTTGGTAAAGGATTGCTGATGGCTCAGCTCATTAACCGTTAATTAATCTATCAGTAATAAACGGTTAATGAGGTTTGTGTTGATCAGTAGGGACTGAAGGAATAAAGCTACTGGGGGAGGGAGTGCTTAATGGATAAGAAGCACTCACTCCGGTAGCTTTATAAGTCAATTATAAAATTTGAGCCTATGGGTAAATACGGGTGTGTTGAGCCACGTCCAGCTCCAGTGCCCAGAAACGAGGCGACTTCATGAATCGCCCTAATCTAAGTTATCATTGGCTCGAAAGCTAATCGTGATTCCTTTATCTCCGTTGACTCTCTCCAGTCGCTACGTTTCTATTCGCGCTTGCGCTTTTATTTGTTTAGGATGGATTTAATCTTTTCCATTCATTTCGATAGTGTTTTACTTCTTTTATACCTCGATAAATCTGTGGAACTCCGACGATGAGGAGAACTATACCAATAAATAATGATAGCTTTGTTTGGTAAAGAATATATTGATTAGCCGTGAAGAAAAGCACAAAACTACCAAGACATATTCTGGATTTAGCATTGAAGTATGCCTGTGTTAGACCATCCTTGCTTTTTACAATAGCAACTTTATAATATACATAAAGTACAATAGATATTACAATAAATATAGAAAATATAAACATATGTAATCGCCCCTAATCTAAATTACCATTATCCACAAAATTAATTGTAACGTTTTTCTTAAATTTTAGCTACAATGAGAGAATAAAAGCTACGAAAAAGGTGATATTTTGCAGGAAATAATTGAAGCAATAAAACAGTATAATACAATCATTATTCATCGACACGTTCGCCCAGATCCAGACGCCATTGGATCACAAGTAGGATTAAAAGCACTTATTAAGCATTCATTTCCAGAAAAAAATGTCTATGCTGTTGGTGAAGAAGAGGATACATTAACTTTTTTAGCAAGAATGGATACTATTTCTGATGAGCAATATCGAGGCGCACTTGTTATTGTATGTGACACAGCAAATACGGAGAGAATATCTGATGAACGTTATCAATTAGGTAGTAAATGGATTAAAATTGATCATCACCCAAATACGGATGAATACGGTGATATACAGTGGGTAAATATTGGGGCTAGCTCTACAAGTGAAATGATCTATGAATTTTTTATACAAGCAAAGAATCATGGCTTTTCATGTAATCATGAAGTAGCACGTCTTCTTTATGCAGGCATAGTAGGAGACACGGGTAGATTTTTATATCCGAGCACATCGAAAAAAACGTTCCAATATGCTGCAGAACTAGTAACCTATTCATTTGATCGCACAGCATTATATGATGGAATATATAATGTGAAAGCGAATATAGCGAAGTTACGTGGCTATATTTTGCAAAACTTTACATTATCTCCATCAGGTATGTCTTCTGTTAAGCTAACAAAACAAATTTTAGAAGAATTTCAAGTACAACCAACCGATACAGGTCAATTGGTAACAGCTTTAGGAGATGTTGAAGGAATTTGTGCATGGGTAATATTTATTGAAGAGGATGAGATTATCCGAGTTCGCTTGCGGTCGAAGGGACCTGTTATTAATGAGTTAGCCGCTAAATTTAATGGTGGAGGTCATCCCATGGCATCGGGCGCTTCTGTAAGTACGTGGGAGGAAGCGGATAGACTAGTACGTGAATTAGATGAAATATGTGTAACATATAATAACGCATAAAAAACGAGCCGAAAGTAGCGGCTCGTTTATTCATCGTAAGTAACTAACTACTTTTTCTATTGGAGTTCGGGATAAACCAGCAACCTGAATTTGTGTTGTCATAAATGACGTCCAAGTGTTCCTTCTCAATATCACGTTTTATTAAGCGAATGAGCTCATGTGATTCAGCATAAGCGGAATGGCCCTCTTTTAGTCGAGCTATTTTTTCATCGCGCATCCGTCTATGATTCATTACCAACATGAAAATCCACTCCTTTCATCTTAAGCAGTATATGAAAGTTAATCGCAAATGTTCTTTTCTTATTTTTATTTTAAACAAAAAATAACGATATTACCATAAATTTTCAAATATTTCATAAAACGTTCACATTAGTTAGCAAGATCTGCTTTAACGGTTATTTTAATATGTTTGGATATAACTAGCTTTGTTATTGTAAAGTTGTAGGTAAACTCGTCTACAGTATAGGCTTTGTTTTCAATGGTGGATACAAGTAATTTTTCACTTTCTGCGATAAGAGAAAGATCCTTTCCGTAAATATGTTTTAACTCGGTTTTTACCATCTCTTCTAAATTATCAATAATAAGTCGATCCAAAGGCAACTCATCTGTATTTTCAATGGTTAACGATACGGACTCAATAGTTACCGCCTTCTGCGATTTTTCGCTTAACTCATCGTTATCTTCTAATAAGGATTCGTTTTGATTTTGTAAATCATTTATTTTACTGCGAAATTGATTGTTTTCCTCAAGTAATGATTCATACATCGATCCATACATATAAAGAAGGGTACAGTAGGCAATTACACCACCGATCATTACACCAACAAAAAAACGCTGCCAAGTTACTTTTTTATGATAAGGAGGGATATGCATCAATTAATTTCCTCCTGAATAAGCCAATTTAACAAAAGTATCGCTGTTTTCACGCCACCCATTGCGGAAAGAATAAATAATGCCTGTTTTACTAAATCCATGGTTGATCCATCATAGATACCCTTTTCAAAATTCGCAATTGCATCAAAGGTTCCACCAATCGCAGCTACTATTGCCCAAATACGTAAACGGTTAGCAATTCGACCAATATCATATATTGGTGCATCTCCAGTGACAAATGCACCGATACTTCCAATAATTGATCCACCAATTATGACACCAAAAGCAATAAAGTAACAATGTATAAACGTCTCAAAAAATCGTTCTTCCATAAGAACGCACTCCTCGTGAGCCATGTTAGTTCCATTGTATGATTAATAAGGACAGGTTATGCTTTTGAATCAGCTTTTCCGTATGCATGTTCTATCTAGATTGGTATAATAAGAAGTAGAGATTTTAAAGGACGGGATACGATGTCGTTTACACATTTACAAGTACGTAGCAGCTATAGTTTGCTGGACAGTACGATTACAATCGAAAAATTAGTGAAAAAAGCTATTGAGTTAGAGTATGATGCTTTAGCACTTACGGATTATCAGGTGCTGTACGGAGCAATTGATTTTTATAGGCAATGCAAAGCGTATGGGATCAAGCCTATCATAGGGATGATTATCACAGTGAGAGGCGAGAAAAATAATGATAAAGAACAAGTAACATTATTAGCTAAAAATAATCACGGTTATCAGAACTTAGCTAAGCTAAGTACACACATTCAGAAAAATGGAGAAGGAGGTATTACTATAAATGAGCTATCTCCTTATGTGGCGGACTGCGTTGGTATTCTTTCGATTAATCATTCCTCTATAGCAAAAATACTATCATCAAACCTATATGAGGATATTCATACACTTTTATCAGGATTTATGAACTTGTTTAAGCAAGGAGATTTCTATCTTGGCATCGAAGCTAGTCGCACTGAAATAGACACGGTACTGATTCAAAAAGGAATGGAGTTCAAGGATCAATACTCCATTCCTGTAGTTGCATTAAATGATGTTCGCTATTTAGAGGAGAAAGAAGCCATTGCCTTTGATTGCTTACAAGCGATGAAAATGAATGAAAAGTGGAATGGAAAACAAATAAGTACGCATCTTCAGCATCATCATCTTCGTTCTAAAGTAGAGATGGATCATATATTTATTTCCTGGCCAGAAGTATTGACAGAAACGGAAAACATAAAAGCCAAATGTGACGTTAACTTTCAATTTAATCAACGTCATCTTCCATCTTTTCCACTTCCAAATGGGAATGAGGATGCACATGAGTTTTTAGAAAAGTTATGCTGGAAGGCAGTAAACTCTAAATATACCTTGCTAACAGATGAACTACGTAGTCGGTTAACCTATGAACTACGTGTCATTGAATCTATGCAGTTTAGTGATTATTTTCTTATTGTGGCAGATTTCATTCGTTTCGCTAAACAAAATAATATTTTTGTTGGACCAGGTAGGGGATCTGCTGCAGGCTCATTAGTCGCTTATATTCTGGGGATTACGGAGATAGATCCGATAGAATATGACCTTCTATTTGAACGTTTTCTAAATCCAGAGCGCATGACCATGCCGGATATCGATATAGATTTTTCTGATACTAGACGCGACGAAGTGTTGATGTACATTCGTGAGAAATACGGGCATGATCATGTGGCTCAGATCATAACATTTGGAACCTATGCAGCTCGTTCATTGCTGAGGGAGCTCATAAAGACAATGGATATCAATCAACAGGATGCATCCTTCATTTTGCGACATATTCCAGTTCAGTCAAAGAAAGGTATTGTTCACATTGTTAACGAATCAAAGGAATTAAAAGAGTATGTAAAGGGATCTGAACAATTAAAAGTGCTGTTTACCGTTGCAACAACATTAGAGGGAATTCCTAGGCATATTTCGACACATGCTGCTGGAATTGTCATAACACAGGATCCGCTTGTAGAGTATATTCCTTTAGCAACAAGCGGGTCAGATATCTGGCTAACTCAATTTCCAATGAATGATTTAGAGGATATAGGATTATTAAAAATTGATTTACTAGGGCTACGAAATTTAACATTAATGGAGCGTGTTAATAGAACGATAAATTACTCGAAAAATAAAACAATTCATCTGAACGAAATCCCTGCTGATGATCAGGAAACATTTGCTTTGCTTAAAGAGGGGAAAACCAATGGTGTATTTCAGCTTGAATCCCAAGGGATGAAACAAGTACTTCGCGAATTACAACCATCAACATTTGAGGATATCGTAGCTGTTAACGCACTATATCGGCCTGGTCCGATGGAATATATTCCGACATATATAAAACGAAAACATCAGCAAGAAGCTATTGTTTATCCACATCCTGATCTTGCTTCCATTTTGGTTAAAACTTACGGAGTCCTTGTTTATCAAGAGCAAATTATGCAAATTGCTAGTAAGATTGCTGGTTTTTCTCTAGGGGAAGCTGATATATTACGTAGAGCAGTAAGTAAAAAACAGGAAGCGGTAATGGAGGAACAAAAAGGGAAATTCATTGATGGCTGTATTGGAAATGGCTATGATCTATCTGTTGCTGAAGAGCTATTCGCTTGGATTGTTAAATTTTCTAATTATGGATTTAATCGCAGTCATGCAGTAGCATATAGTAAAATAACTTATCAATTAGCTTATTTAAAAACACATTTTCCTGCTGCTTTTTTTGCTGAACTCTTAAGCTCTTCCGTTAATCAACATGACAAACTACAAACGTATGTAAGGGAAATGAAGGAGTTACAATTAACGCTGTTACCACCATCTATCAATAAAAGCTACGGGCGTTATTCGGTAGAAGGGGATTGTATTCGCATAGGCCTTCTTCAAATCAAAGGTATTGGGAAGCAAGTAGTACATGAGATTGTCCAAGCCCGCAAAGAACGTCCATTTAAGAATCTTTTTGATTTTTGTTTACGTATTTCATTAAAGACAGTGAACAGACAAACAATTGAACTTTTGGTTATGTCAGGCGCAATGGATGAATTCCATGGCAACCGAGCTAGCTTGATGGCAACTATTGATCAAGCAATAGAACAAGGTGAGCTCTTTAAAGAGTTTCAAGGACAGCCTCGTTTATTCGATGATCAAATAGAATTAGAAGGTGAGTATGTACTAATTGAAGACTTTACGCAAATAAAAAAGCTAGCAGATGAAAAAGAATTACTAGGTATCTATGTCTCTGATCATCCATTAACTTCGTACAGAAAACAGTTACAGCGAAGTGGCTATATAAGGCTAGCACATGCACGTAAGTTAATTGGAAAAAGAAACGTAAAGAGTGCGGCTGTTATTCAACAAATTAAAACGATTCGGACAAAGCGTGGAGACCCAATGGCTTTTCTTACATTAGGAGATGAAACAGGTGAAATGGAGGCAGTGGTCTTCCCAGATTTATATCGTCAAATTAATCGGTGGTTGAAGGAAGAGTTGCTTGTTATTATGGAAGGGAAAATAGAATCTCGAAATCAACGAATACAATGGTTACTCTCATCAGTAGAGCTGTTATCGGAGGAGGTGCTATACAAATTAACAACAGGTAGGCTGTTTATAAAAATTTCTGGGAATAGTAGTGAGTCGGAATTAAAAAAGATCAAGCAAATAGCGAATCATAACCCTGGTAATACGCCAATCATTATTTTTCAGGAAGATACAAGAAGGACATATCAGCTTTCTGAGGAATATTTCATTCATCCAAATAGAGAAAGCATCAAAAACTTGGAAACATACTTTGGAAAAGAATCTGTTGTGTTCGATTCAGACAAACAATAATCATTACTTTACAGACACGAACCATCTGTTATAATGGAGAGGTTAAGGGTGGTCAGACCACTATAAGCATCGAAGGTAATTAGTATTTTTTCTGCGAAAGGGAGCGATTAGTAAAGATGGCAAGCTTAAGAGATAAAGCGTTGCACTTGCATAAAGTAAATAAAGGTAAACTAACGACACAATCAAAGATACCAGTTACCAATGCAAAGGAGTTGAGTCTAGCATATTCTCCTGGAGTAGCTGAACCTTGTAAGGAAATTCATGACCATAAGGAAACGGTTTATGATTATACAATGAAGGGGAATATGGTTGCGGTTGTCAGTGATGGCTCAGCGGTGTTAGGACTTGGAAATATTGGGCCAGAGGCAGCACTTCCAGTAATGGAAGGGAAGTCTGTCTTATTTAAAAGCTTTGCTGGTGTAGATTCCTTTCCTATTTGCTTGGCTACCCAAAATGTAGAAGAAATTGTAAATGCTGTAAAGCTGATGGAGCCTACATTTGGTGGAGTGAATCTAGAGGATATAGCAGCACCAAATTGTTTTATCATTGAAGAGCGTCTTAAAAAGGAAACAAATATACCTATATTCCACGATGATCAGCATGGGACTGCTATTGTAACTGTTGCAGGATTAATCAATGCACTTAAATTAGTCGGTAAGTCTTTTTCGGATATTAAAGTTGTAGCAAACGGAGCTGGAGCAGCTGGGATTGCAATTATTAAATTATTATATAGCTTTGGCGTACGTGATATGGTTATGTGTGACTCTAGAGGTGCCATATTTGAGGGACGTTCATATGGTATGAACGACGTGAAAGAAAAAGTGGCAAAATATACGAATCAGGCTAAAAAAGAAGGTAGTCTTGAAGAAATGCTTGATGGTGCTGACGTATTTATTGGTGTATCCGTAGGTGGTGCACTAACGAAGGAAATGGTAGAGAAAATGAATGATGATTCGATTATATTTGCGATGGCAAACCCTGATCCTGAAATCATGCCGGAGTTGGCTAAGGAAGCTGGCGCAAAGGTGATTGGGACTGGCCGTTCTGACTTTCCGAACCAAGTTAATAATGTACTTGCCTTTCCTGGGATCTTTCGTGGTGCATTGGATGTCCGAGCTACTAGAATTAACGAACGTATGAAGGTTGCAGCAGCAAATGCTATTGCTTCGCTAATTTCAGAAAGTGAGTTAAATGAGGACTATGTAATTCCTGCTCCATTTGATGCTAGAGTTGCGCCTATCGTCGCCAAAAGTGTCGCACTTGCCGCAATGGAATCAGGTGTGGCTAGAATAGAAGTTGATCCAGAAGACGTAGCGGAGAAAACGAGAAGATTAACACAGATTGATGAAAAATGATGTGTTAAAAGGAGTGAGTCATGGCTGTGTCCATGCCATCAAAACAAAAAGTATATCACGGTGTATTAACCGAGATTCGACACTTTATTAATAGTAATAATTTACAACCAGGAGACAAGCTTCCTTCGGAAAGAGAGCTTGCTGAAAAGCTCCAAGCCGGAAGGTCTTCCATACGTGAGGCATTACGCGCAATGGAACTACTAGGTTTAATTGAGACACGGCATGGTGAGGGTACTTATTTAAGTGCTTATCGTTCTTATCAGACGGTTGAATTGCTCTCTTCTTTTATATTACAAGGAGATCAAATAAAGGTTGAATTATTACTTACTATTCGAATATTAGAAAAAGAGGCAGCAAAACTTGCTTTTGATAGGATACATGAAACAGAAATCAAAGCGTTGAAAACGATTATAACTAGTGATGAACGAAAGCCAAACGATAGGCACGCTGCTTTTTTTAGTTATATCTTTGAAAGAACAGATAATTTGTTATTTACGAAGGTATGGCGTTTAATGTATGAATTTGCTATCACCGTAGAGGATGTTTATACGAGTTCCATATTTTATCAAGAACTCATTCAGCTGTACGTTGAACGAGATTTTAATTCGATTGAAACGTTATTCGACGCTTTAGCTGATAAATAAAGGTTTTTAGACGGCGGATTATGACAATTTTTTTAATTTGAGTTCGCTATACTATATATTATAGGGTTTCATTCTTGCTGTCTTTAAGGCACCAGGCTTTGTTGCTCGTATGCCATGGTTTTGTTGAAAAAAGGAGGAATTGCCTTGCTTAAGGATTTTTTTGGCAAGCGAAGAAAATACGCATCCATTCCTAGCGAACAAGCAAAAGCAGATGTTCCAGAAGGGCTAATGCAAAAATGTAACGGATGTCATAAAATATATTATCGAAAAGAAATGAATAAGAATTTACAAGTTTGTCCAAATTGTGGGTATCATCACCCCTTACAAGCTTGGGATCGTATCGATACATTATTTGATGAAAACAGCTTTGAAGAATGGGATAATGATCTTATTACGAGTAACCCACTTCAGTTTCCTGGTTATGAAGAAAAAGTGGTAAAAGATCGTAAAAAAACAGGTTTAAATGAGGGTGTCGTTACAGGAAAAGGTACAATTGAAGGACAAGCTACAGCGTTTGCTGTCATGGATTCGACTTTTCGAATGGGAAGTATGGGATCTGTAATCGGTGAAAAAATTGCAAGAGCATTAGAAAACGCAAAGAATGAAGGACTGCCCTTTATTATATTTACTGCATCTGGTGGAGCGAGGATGCAGGAAGGTTTATTAAGCTTAATGCAAATGACAAAGACTTCTATTGCCGTGAAACGTTTTAGCGATGCAGGTGGGTTTATGGTTTCTGTCATGACGCATCCTACAACTGGCGGAGTATCTGCAAGTTTTGCATCAATAGGTGATTATAATATCGCAGAACCTGGAGCGTTAATCGGATTTGCAGGTAGACGAATTATTGAACAAACAATTAGGGAAAAATTACCAGAAGATTTTCAGACTGCTGAGTTTCAATTAAAGCATGGACAACTCGATAAGGTTGTTCACCGTCAAGAAATGCAGGAACTATTATCAAAGTTGCTTAAGTTTCATCAGAAAGGTGGGGAAGAAGCGTGAAACAAGTTTTAGAATTTGAGAAACCCATCGTTGATTTAAAAGAGAAAATCTCTGAACTTAAGCGATTTACACAGGATAGTGAGATTGATTTATCGGATGAAATTACAACATTAGAGAAAAGGCTAGCTGTATTAGAAAATGATATTTACGGAAACTTAAAACCCTGGGATCGAGTCCAACTTGCAAGACATTCAGAGCGTCCGACTACATTAGACTATGTTCATAAACTGTTCACCGATTTTATTGAATTTCATGGAGATCGGTTATTTGGTGATGATGAGGCAATAATTGCTGGAATAGCATATTATAAAGATAATCCAGTTACTGTTATAGGGCATCAACGTGGGAAAGATACAAAAGAAAATTTACGAAGAAATTTCGGTATGCCACATCCAGAAGGCTACCGTAAGGCATTAAGACATATGAAGCAGGCAGAGAAGTTCGGACGACCAATCATTTGTTTTATAGATACAAAGGGTGCATATCCAGGAAAAGCTGCTGAAGAAAGAGGCCAAAGTGAGGCGATAGCCCGTAATCTAATGGAAATGGCAGGCTTAAGAGTCCCCATCGTATGTGTGGTTATTGGCGAAGGAGGCAGCGGTGGTGCCCTTGCCTTAGGAGTTGGTGATGAGATACATATGCTGGAAAACAGTACGTACTCTGTTATATCTCCGGAGGGAGCTGCATCCATCCTGTGGAAAGATTCGGCATATGCTCAGCGTGCAGCTGAATCAATGAAAATTACCGCATATGATTTGAAGAAATTGCAAGTGATTGATAAGATAGTACCTGAGCCTAAAGGTGGAGCACATCGAGATTTAGACCAACAAGCGGCTTATTTGGATGAGGTATTAGAGCAATCGTTGCATACGTTAAGTAAATGCTCTGCAGACACATTGCTTGAGAATAGATGGCAAAAATATAAACAGATCGGTGATTATAATCTGTTATAACTCAAGTGCTGTTCTTTCTTCTTTTAAAGATTGCAAGGCAGTTTGTAAAGTGTTAAGCATATCAGGCGCGTACATTATTTTTAGAGGTTGACATTTTATGTCAACCTCATCTTCGTGTTTTTGATGAAATTCTCTATGTTCTACATGCTTTCAATTGCTATTTTACTAAATTCCAATTATCTTTAAGAGAGGGTATTATTAAACATAGATAAAAAGTTCGACTAGAGGTGAATTGTATTTATGAAAAAAATTGGTGTATTGACTAGTGGTGGAGATGCTCCAGGAATGAATGCAGCCATTCGAGCAGTAGTACGAAAAGCCATTTATCATAATATAGAGGTTTACGGTATTAAATATGGCTATCAAGGATTAATGGAAGGTAATATTGAACGAATGGAAATTGGTTCAGTAGGTGATATTATTCATCGTGGTGGTACGATTCTTTATTCTGCAAGAAGTCAAGAATTTAAAACAGAGGAAGGGCAACAAAAAGGTATTAAGCAGTTGGAGAAATTTGGAATTGAAGGATTAATCATTATAGGCGGTGACGGTAGTTTTCGTGGTGCTCAAAAACTAACCGAAAAAGGCTATCCTTGTATAGGTGTGCCAGGAACCATTGATAATGACATTGCTGGAACTGATTTTACCATTGGTTTCGATACAGCACTTAATACTGTCATCGAGGCGATTGATAAGATACGTGATACAGCTACTTCGCATGAACGAACATATATTATAGAAGTGATGGGAAGAGATGCAGGAGATCTTGCACTCTGGGCTGGCTTAGCAGATGGTGCCGAGAGTATTCTTATCCCTGAAAAACAAGAAGATTTTAATATGGTTATAGAAAAGCTAAGGCGTGGGCATAAGCGTGGTAAGAAGCATAGTATAATTGTGCTCGCTGAAGGTGTTGGAAGTGGTTTTGAGTATGGTAAACGTATTGAAAAAGCAACAGATCTTGATACGCGTGTTACCGTATTGGGACATATTCAGCGTGGCGGATCACCAACTGCTTCAGATCGAGTCTTAGCTAGCAGACTAGGAGCAAAAGCGGTAGATCTGTTGCTGCAAGGAAAAGCTGGAAGAATGGTAGGAATTAAAAATAATTCTTTAGTAGATCATGACATCATTACGACATTGAACGAAGAACATACCATTAATGATGAGATGTACAAGCTGTCACAAGAATTATCTATATAGTTTAGCTGTTTTTTCGGATGGTAACGAATTGTAATTTATTTTCACTCAACATGTTTTTATTGACGTATAGACGATAAAAGAACTGCCGTTAACACCGTTTCTCTAAGGGAATGAATTCTTTTAAATAAGTGTTATTTTATTGGTATTAGCTAAGGAGGAAGCAAGAAATGAGAAATACAAAGATTGTATGTACGATTGGACCCGCTTCGGAATCAATCGACAAATTAGAAAAACTGATTGAAGCAGGTATGAATGTTGCTAGGTTAAACTTTTCGCATGGTGATTTTGAAGAGCATGGTGCTCGTATACGTAATATTCGTAAGGCTGCCGAAAAAACAGGGAAAACAGTAGGTATACTATTAGATACAAAAGGGCCAGAAATTCGTACAGGGAACTTTAAAGATGGAAAGGCAGAGCTTGTTCAAGGTAATGATGTATATGTTTCCATGAAAGAAGTTGAAGGTACTGCTGAGCGTTTTTCTATTACGTATCCGGGATTAATAAATGATGTACACGAAGGTTCTAAGATACTATTAGATGACGGTCTTATTGAACTAGAGGTTACCGATGTTGATAAAGCGAACCAAGAATTAAAGACGACAGCCTTAAATTCTGGACTAATAAAAAATAAAAAAGGGGTAAACGTGCCAAATGTATCCGTAAACCTTCCAGGCATTACTGAAAAGGATGCTAAGGATATTGAGTTCGGTATTGAACAAAATGTCGATTTCATTGCCGCATCATTTGTCAGACGTCCATCTGATATATTAGAAATTAAAGAGCTTTTAGAAAAACATCATGCTACACATATACAAATTATCCCTAAAATTGAAAATCAAGAAGGTGTTGATAATATCGACAGTATTCTTGAAGTGAGCGATGGACTAATGGTTGCACGTGGAGATTTGGGAGTAGAAATTCCTGCTGAAGATGTGCCGTTAGTACAGAAAAAATTAATTAAACAATGTAATACAGCAGGTAAACCAGTGATTACAGCAACGCAAATGTTAGATTCTATGCAACGAAATCCACGTCCCACAAGAGCAGAGGCATCTGATGTTGCAAATGCTATATTCGATGGTACGGACGCAATTATGCTATCAGGAGAAACCGCTGCTGGTGATTATCCAGTTGAATCGGTACAAACAATGAGCAATATTGCAATAAAAGCAGAAACTGGTTTAGATCATCATTCTATTTTACGAGATCGATCCAAACACGTTGATATGACAATCACAGATGCTATTAGTCAGTCGGTTACGCATACGGCAATGAATTTGTCTGTTAGTTCCATTATTACACCAACAGAGAGTGGGCATACCGCACGCATGATTTCCAAATATCGTCCACAGGTACCAATATTGGCAGTAACCTTCTCAGAAAGGGTAAATCGTCAACTAGCATTGGTCTGGGGAATTCATGCAGTAATGGGTGATCGAGCAAATTCAACGGACGAAATGCTCGATGTCGCAGTTGAGCGTGGATTGCAATCAGGGATTGTTGAACACGGGAATAGAGTAATCATTACAGCTGGAGTTCCCGTTGGTGAGAGTGGTACAACAAATCTGATGAAGGTACACGTGATAGGTGACGTTATCGCAAAGGGACAAGGAATTGGGAGAAAAAGTGCATATGGCAAAGCAGTCGTTGTGAAATCTGCTGAAGAAGCAGTGAGGCAAGTACAAGAAGGAGATATTTTAGTAACATATGGTACAGACAGAGAAATGATGCCAGCAATTGAAAAAGCCAGTGGCATCATAACAGAAGAAGGTGGCTTAACTTCTCATGCGGCGGTTGTTGGTTTAAGCCTTGGTATTCCGGTTGTTGTAGGTGTTAAAAACGTATTTGATGTTATCAAAAATGCAGAAGATATTACAATTGATGGCGCAAAAGGTGATATTTATCAAGGACATACAAGAGTCCTTTAACGAAGAAACAGTGAAAAAGGACGATAATCCTTTTTCACTGTTTACTTTTTTCTTTAATTCGTATCATATTATGACAATACTTTGTAGAGGGAGCTAAATCTATGCGTTGGTTTTTGTTGATAGCGTTTTTATTATCCGCGTTAGAGATAGGTGTATTTATATGGGTTGGTGGTATGATAGGCGCATGGTGGGTTGTTCTATTAATATTACTAACTGGTGCAGTAGGGTTTTTATTAGCGAAGCAACAGGGTATTGAAACATGGAAGCGCGCACAACTTTCTATGCAAAAAGGAGAAGCGCCTACTGGCTACATTATTGATGGCATCTGTATTTTAATTGGTGCTGTTTTATTAGTAACGCCAGGTTTTATATCAGATTTTATTGGGTTTATGTTAGTAATCCCAACAACACGGAGACCGTTTAGGAAAAAGATAGAGCAATTTATAAAACGATGGATTACAAATCGAAAGATAATCTACCGTAGATGGTAATATTAGCCTTTAATAAACTGCAAAATTTCTTGAAATGTACCTGCTTGATGTAATGCATTTATGATGATCAAGAAGACAGGCGCTAGTATAAATCCAACTACGCCCCAAAGCTGTATACCTACAAACAATGTAATTAATGCTGCTAAAGGGTGAAGTCCCATACTTGAAGCAAGTATTTTTGGCTCAATAAACTGACGAATAATAATAATTAAACCATATAGAATAGCTAAACTAATAGTCATAGAATAATTACCAATTAGGAATACGTAGACCATCCAAGGAATAAAGATAATTCCCGAGCCAATATATGGGAGGATGTCCATCATTGCCGAGTAGAGTGCAATTGTAAAAGCATGTTCGATGTTTAATAGTAATAAACCAACATAAACGAGTAAAGCAGTTATCAATACAAGAATACATTGAGCTTTGATATATCCAGATATTGTTCTTTTTAAATGTCTCGCGATATTAGCCATTGGTTGCTTGGCGAAGCTTGGACTCAAATTCTTTAAAAGATGCTTTAGGCTGTCATAATCATTTGTAATTAAAAAAACCGCAAGAAGAATAAAGAGAATGACAGTGATAGAACTAGGTAAGCTAGTAATGAAAGCTGGTATCTTGAAGAGTAGATCTTGTACAAAAGTGGTTCCGCTTGCAGTAAGATTAGTAACAAACTGTTTTATATTTTCACTGATCGCTAATTGTTGAGAAGTGTCTAACATGCGAACATAAGAAATAATTTTCTGATATAATGGTATGATGGTGTTATTAATAAAATCTGTTACGAAGAGACTAATTGTTTGGAAATGCTGTGGTATCTCATCTGCTAAAAATTGTGTGCCTTGTAATAGCTCGGAAAAAATGAATAGTAGAATACCCCCTAGAGTGGCAATGATTATAATCATGATAAAGGTAACTGCTAGCATTCTAGGGAATTTCAGCTTTCTTTCAAGGATTGATACTACTGGATTTATTAGAGCTGATAGAAGTATTGCAATCACTAAAGGGTATAAATATGCAAAGCTTTTCGTAACAACGATGCACAAAACAATGAAGACGATAGCAACAATAAAAAAACGTAATGTTTGAAATAAAATTGGCTTGTACATAATGTAACCTCATTTTTATAGAATTCTAATAGCTTCTTTTAATTACATATGAAATTTTAATGAAGAATAGACGTATAAATTAGTAAAGTCGATGTTCATTGTACAAACGAGCGTTGGTTTTCTTTTTTTCTACATATAACTGAAAGTGAAACCTTGACTTTAAGCAATCAAGCGATATGTAAGTGGAAATCGACTGCCAGTAAATGTCCGAGTGGTTCAAAGGCCTTTAGGTCATACCTCTTGTGGTACTAACATCCTTGGGGGATAAACAAAACCCTAAGGATTGAAGCTTCACTTTATATGAATTTAATGGGGAATATTTATTGAAGTAAATCCATTTTTTGCAAGAAATACGTGGTTCTTGTAAAATTTATTGGTAAAATTAATCGGTTTCAATTCACATTAGATTCATAATACTTTATAATTATCCATGGGGATAATTATAATTTTGTAAGAATATTGTCGAAAAAAAGATAATATCCTGAATAATTAATAAAGGAGAGGGTTTGTTATGACAGCAACAACGAAAGGCCTTGAAGGAGTTGTAGCAACTCAATCGTCAATTAGTTCTATCATAGATGACCAGCTGACATATGTTGGATATAAGATTGATGATTTAGCCGAGAATTCGAGCTTTGAAGAGATCATTTACCTGTTATGGAATCAAAAACTTCCAACAAAAGCTGAATTAGATGCTATGAAAAAAGAGCTTGCTGCAAATATGGAATTGCCTGATGCAGTACTTAATCATCTACGATCCTATGATCTTTCTTCTGTTCACCCAATGGCAGCGCTGCGAACTGCTATTTCTTTATTAGGGCTTTATGATGAAGAGGCAGATGTCATGGAGAGGGAAGTCAATAAGAAGAAAGCAATCCGTATACAAGCGAAAATCTCTACAATTGTTACTGCTTTTGCAAGAATTCGTCAGGGTAAAGACCCTATTAAGCCAAAAAAAGAATATAGTTACTCCGAGAACTTCTTGTATATGCTTAACGGTGTAGAACCAAAAGATGTCGAAGTAGAAGCAATTAATAAAGCATTCGTACTTCATGCAGATCATGAATTGAATGCTTCCACATTTACTGCTCGTGTATGTGTGGCAACGTTATCTGATATCTACTCAGGCGTTACTGCTGCAATAGGTGCTTTAAAAGGCCCACTTCATGGGGGAGCCAATGAAGGTGTTATGAAAATGCTAACAGAAATTGGCGAAGAGGAAAATGCTATACCATATATTAAGAAAAAACTAGAAAGCAAAGAGAAAATCATGGGTATGGGACACCGCGTTTATCGTAATGGTGATCCACGTGCCAAGTTTTTAAAAGAAATGTCAAGACAGCTCACAGAATTAACTGGTCAACCGAAATGGTATAATATGTCCGTTAAAATTGAAGATTACATTAAAGAGCATAAAGGGCTTCCTGCAAACGTAGATTTCTATTCGGCTTCTGTATACCACAGCTTGGGAATAGACCACGACTTATTTACACCGATATTTGCCATAAGCCGTGTTTCGGGATGGTTAGCTCATATTCTTGAACAATACGATAATAACCGATTAATTCGCCCTCGTGCTGATTACATTGGTCCAAAATCGCCCGAATATGTAGCTATAGACAAACGCTAATATCGTGTTTATTAGCGTAATCTTTATGCCGTTATGAGGGGAAAGAAACAACATCACTACTAGTTTGGTAGCAAGCAAAGATTTTCACATAAGTAAATCTTTGCTAAACTATAGATGCAGAATGAATTATAGGAGGTAACGATTGCTATGACACAAGGGGAAAAAATTATTGTAGAAAATGGAAAAATGAATGTTCCAGATACACCGATTGTACCGTTTATTGAAGGGGATGGTACTGGTCCGGATATTTGGGCTGCTGCTAGTAAAGTAATTGAAGCTGCGGTTGAGAAAGCTTACAATGGAACGAAAAAAATTGAATGGTTAGAAGTTTATGCTGGTCAAAAAGCCTATGACAAAACAGGTGAGTGGTTACCAAAGGATACACTTGATAAAATTAATGAATATAAGATTGCGATTAAAGGTCCGCTTACAACACCGATTGGTGGAGGAATTCGTTCTCTTAATGTAGCGCTTCGTCAAGAATTAGATCTATTTACTTGCTTACGCCCAGTTCGTTATTTTGAAGGTGTTCCGTCACCAGTTAAACGTCCAGAAGATGTGGACATGGTAATTTTCCGTGAAAATACGGAGGACATCTACGCTGGAATTGAATGGCAAAAAGGCTCGGATGAAGTTAAGAAAGTGATTAAGTTTCTAAAAAATGAAATGAACGTTTCTAATATCCGATTCCCGGAAACTTCTGGTATTGGAGTAAAACCAGTTTCTGAAGAAGGTACAAAACGACTTGTACGCTCAAGTATTCAATACGCATTAAATGAAGGGCGTAAAAGTGTTACTTTAGTACATAAAGGTAACATCATGAAGTTTACAGAAGGTGCATTTAAAGCTTGGGGCTATGAAGTAGCAGAAGAAGAGTTTGGTGATAAAGTATTTACATGGGCAGAGTATGATCGTATTGTTGAAAAAGAAGGAAAAGATGCAGCTAACAAAGCGCAAGATGATGCATTAGCAGCTGGTAAAATTTTAGTTAAAGATGCAATCGCTGATATTTTCCTACAACAAATTCTTACTCGTCCAAATGAGTTTGATGTTGTAGCGACAATGAACTTAAATGGGGACTACATTTCAGATGCACTTGCTGCACAAGTAGGTGGAATTGGTATAGCACCAGGCGCTAATATTAATTACGATACAGGTCATGCTATTTTTGAAGCTACTCATGGTACAGCTCCTAAATATGCAGGGTTAGATAAAGTAAATCCGTCATCTGTTATTTTATCAGCTGTTCTTATGTTAGAGCATTTAGGATGGAGAGAAGCAGCTGATCTTATTACAAATGCAATGGATAAAACAATTGCTTCTAAAGTGGTAACCTATGATTTTGCTCGCTTGATGGATGGTGCAACAGAGGTTAAATGTTCAGAATTTGGTAACGAACTTATTAAAAACATGGACTAATACACAAAGGGGATTTTTTAAATGGCTATAAAGAGAAGTAAGATATCTGTAATTGGCTCAGGCTTTACAGGGGCAACTACTGCTTTAATGCTAGCTCAAAAAGAACTAGGAGATATAGTCCTTGTTGATATTCCAAACATGGAAGACCCAACAAAAGGAAAAGCCCTTGATATGCTAGAAGCTAGTCCTGTACAGGGCTTTGATGCTTCCATTAGTGGAACATCAAATTATGAAGATACAAAAGACTCTGACCTGATAATCATTACAGCTGGAATTGCTAGAAAACCAGGTATGAGCCGTGATGATTTAGTTAATACAAATGCTAAAATCATGAAATCCGTTGCAAAAGAAGTTGTTAACTATTCGCCTGAAACGTATATTGTAGTGTTAACAAATCCTGTTGATGCCATGACTTATACAATTTTTAAAGAATCTGGTCTTCCAAAAGAACGTGTTATTGGTCAGTCTGGTGTACTTGATACAGCAAGGTTCCGTACATTTGTTGCCCAAGAACTTAATTTATCGGTTAAAGATGTTACTGGATTTGTGTTAGGTGGACACGGTGATGACATGGTGCCATTAATTCGTTATTCCTATGCAGGTGGAATTCCATTAGAAAAGCTAATTTCGAAGGATCGCTTAGATGCAATTGTGGAACGTACACGTAAAGGCGGGGGAGAAATTGTCAGTCTATTAGGGAATGGAAGTGCCTATTATGCTCCTGCTGCATCATTAACAGTTATGGCCGAGGCTATTCTGAAGGATCAGCGTCGCGTTCTTCCAGCAATTGCATATTTAGAAGGTGAATACGGCTATTCTGATATTTACCTAGGGGTTCCTACTGTGCTAGGCGGAAAAGGAATTGAAGAGATCATTGAGTTAGACTTAACAGATGAAGAGAAAGCAGCTTTAGATAAATCAGCTGACTCTGTTAAAAATGTTTTAAACATATTAGATTAATTATTGTATATATAAAGAGCACAATCTTAGGATACAAAGTTATACTGAATGCTCCCTCTAAGTAGACAGATTAAAAAATACAATCTGACACTTGGAGGGTGTTTTATTATTCCCCTTTTTCGACATAGTGATGATTACTGCCAAAGCATGGATACAATGGTCCGTTAATCAAAGCCGAGCCGACCTACGAATTGCGGAAAACAGCACGAATTTGCAGGTTTATGCAACTACAATAATTTTGCTTAGTCACGTAGCTAGACCCCGCTGCCCCATACTTCCGTTTGCGATGCGATGATTGAATAAGGATTATTTCGGCTTTAGATATTACTCTGTTTAGCTATGTTTCTTAATGGCTCTTCGCTCGTTTTATCTGTAAAAAGTGGTAATATAGCTGAGTTTTTGTTATAATAGAAAGCGCTTACATTATGGGGGGTGTAGTTATGCTAGGTAAGAAACGACCATTAGGAAAAGAATTAAATGAAATTCAAGTGGGAGATACTTACTCAGAAACGAAAAAAATGGATGATAGGGACTTATTATTATATTTAGGTTTAACAGGTGATGCAAACCCTTTGTATCTTCAACATGATTATGCATCATTAACTGCTTATGAAAAGCCGATTGTACCATCTGTTATGTTATTTGGCATGGTCTCATCATTAGTATCTATGTCTCTTCCGGGACCTGGTAGCCACATTACACAACATGAAATGACTTTTCCTGCTCCAGTGTACCATAGTACAACAGTAGCTTTTACGTTAGAAGTAATTGCAATCGATTACCAGAACAAGCAAGTTGCTATGAGTGTGACTGGAACGAATCATGAAAATGAGATTGTCGTTCGCGGTAAGCTGTATGTAAGTCCAGCTTGTAAACCTAATTCATTGACTGCAAAATCATTAGAAAACTTTTTTTAATAATTTCTAATGTTAGGAAATACTATTCTAAAGAGGGGTAGTATTTCTTTTTGATTTTGTAAAAAATAATTTACAAACTCCTAACTTGTTCACATTAACTACTATTCATTGTAAGATGAAAGGTGTACCAAATATTCTACTTGCGAACAGAAACGGGGACTGTACATGAACGAGAAAATCTTAATTGTCGATGATGAAAAGTCGATTGTTACATTACTAAACTTTAATATTGAAAAAGCAGGCTTTATTACCGATGTTGCCTATGATGGAGCAGAGGCCGTAAAGAAAGCTGAAGGAAATGATTATGATTTAATTGTTCTAGACCTTATGCTTCCTGAAATGGATGGAATGGAAGTTTGTAGGTATTTGCGTAACAATAAAATAGATACACCAATCTTAATGTTAACTGCAAAGGATGAAGAGTTTGATAAGGTGCTCGGACTTGAGCTTGGCGCTGATGATTACTTAACAAAGCCTTTTAGTCCGAAGGAAGTAATAGCACGAATAAAAGCGATATTAAGAAGATCGAATAAAGTAGAGAAATCAAATTTTTCTTATATACAAATTGGAGATTTGACGGTCTATCCTGAGAGATACGAGGCAGAAATGAATGATAAAGTAATTACATTTACGCGAAAGGAGTTTGAACTCCTTTACTATCTGGCGAAAAATAAAGGGAAAGTCATCTCTAGAGATCAACTGCTTAGCGGTGTTTGGGATTATGATTTTGTTGGTGATACGCGAATTGTGGATGTTCATGTTTCTCATCTTCGCGATAAAATAGAACCAGATTCTAAAAAACCTGTTTATATTAAAACGGTAAGGGGTCTGGGGTATAAAATGGAGGACCCTAGTTAATGCAATTTTTATTTAGGAAGCCAATTTTTGGTTATGTTATCGGAATCTTTATGGTTGTTGCGATAACAGGAATTTTATTAAGCGTATTACTAGGAAACTATGTTACGCTAACTGCAGTGTTATTCATTCAATTTATAATATTATTACTGTTTTTACTTCATTTTCATGAAAGATTTATAAAACCAATTAAAAAAGCAACGAAGACTGTGGATGAGATTGTTAAAGGTAATTACCGTGCTAGATTTCATCACCCAAGTGGAGACAGTATTGGTATGTTAAGTAATAAGATCAATTCGTTAGCGCGGAACTTAAGCGAATTATCTATTCAAGAACAAATGCAGTCTGAACAGCTGTCTACGATTATAGAAAATACACAAAGTGGGCTCGTTTTAATTGATTCAAAAGGCTACATCCATTTCGTTAACGGTAAATTTATTTCGTTATTCGGATTAACCGCAAAGGATTATCAAGGTTATTTATATTATGATGTGTTGGACAATGAAATTATCCATGAAACAGTTCAAAAAACCTTCTTATACGAACGAAATGTAAAAGAGGAATTCACGCATTTTAAAGGAATTGATAAGTTTTATATTGAAATCGTTGGTGCTCCTATTTTTAATGATCGAAATATGCTAAAAGGAGCTGTGTTAGTTTTATACGATATTACAGAAATGAAGAAGCTTGAATTAATGCGTAAGGATTTTGTAGCAAACGTATCCCATGAGTTAAAAACGCCGATTACTTCTATTAAAGGATTCGCTGAAACGCTTTTGGATAACTCCATGCCACATTCAGAAGATAACAAGGAATTTCTAGAAATTATTTATAAAGAAAGTCATCGCCTCCAGCTGTTAATAGAAGATTTACTAATACTTTCGAGGCTGGAGAAAGAAAATTTTCAATTGGTTTTAACGACATTTAATGTGAAGGAGCTCGTTCGAGAAGTTAAGCTAATTGTAGAACATAAGATGAAAAAAAAGGACCTATCATTTTCTGTTGATGTAGAAGAGGGGTTAGAATTAACTGCAGATATGGAAAAAATAAAACAAATTATGATTAACTTATTAGATAATGCTATTAATTATACCCCCGAAAAAGGTAGAGTTAACTTGGAAGTAAAGCGAAGTGATGACACCGTTAGTATTCAAGTGAAAGATTCTGGAATTGGGATTGAAAAAGATGCACTTCCTCGTATCTTCGAGCGTTTTTACCGGGTAGATAAAGCACGGAGTAGAAATACAGGTGGTACAGGGCTTGGCCTCGCCATCGTTAAACATATTGTTGAGGTTCATGACGGAGACATACAAATAGAAAGCGAACCTGGGCAAGGGACAGCTGTAACTGTGTATTTACCAAAGGTGAGAATAGATGACTAACAGCATACGACAAAAGTAATGAATAAACAATAAAAAACGAATGATAATTAGTTAAAACTAATTATCGTTCGTTTTTTGGTGGTATAGGAAAGTATAAAATGTGCCGATGTGGATAAATAGGGGCGTGTTGAGCCGCGCCCAGCTCCAGCACCCAGAAACAAGGCGACTTCACGAATCGCCCTAATCTAATTCGGCTCGCAAGCACACCGTGATTCTTTTATCTCCGTTGACTCGCATCATTCGCTACGTTTCTAATCGGGTGCTTGCGCTTTTGTTCTTAGAATAATTAATGAAGCACCTGAAAATGCAATGCTCCTTCAAAAGAAGAACGTTTTTCTGCGCCGATGTATCGCTGCCGAAGCCTTCCTTATCTAGCAGGAACAGCACGAGTTCGAAGCTCCACTTGGTAACGTGTTTTTCTTTACCAAGTTAGCTAAGGCCGTTCCTGCGGAAAGCGAGTATATTTTCATGATGCGTCGGTGATGCTCCCATTGATAACATGATTATTCGTATTTGAGTAATGAAGTTTTGTTTTGTCCCATCTTCTTCTTTTTTAGCAGCTGTTTAGAAAGAAGTCACATCATAGTAAGAAAGAACAAAATGATAAGGAAGGCAGTAATCTTTTCTGTTATATGCTTACATAGAGAATGTCGTTTCACTTTATGAAGCTAGGATGATAAAATATGGTTAATGAAGAAATTAACGGAGGCGAGAAGATGGGCAATAAACTGGTTTTAATTGACGGGAACAGTATTATCTATCGAGCATTCTTTGCGTTGCCATTATTAAATAATGATAAAGGTGTTTACACGAACGCTGTATATGGGTTTACCACAATGCTGTTAAGAATACTAGAAGAAGAAAAGCCAACACATATGTTAGTAGCATTTGATGCAGGTAAAACAACCTTTAGACATGCTACATATAAAGAATATAAAGGGGGACGCCAAAAAACACCACCGGAGTTATCGGAACAATTTCCATTACTTAAGGAAGTATTGGACGCATTTGAAATTGCCCATTACCAACTGGAGAATTATGAAGCGGATGACATCATCGGAACGTTATCGAAGCTTGTAACACCAGATGAATGGAATGTAACGGTCATTTCTGGTGATAAGGATTTGTTACAGCTTGTTTCCGACAAGGTTACTGTTAGTTTGACGAAAAAGGGAATTAGTGATGTTGAACGATATACACCTCAATTTTTAAAAGAGAAAATGGAAATCACCCAAGATCAGATTATCGATTTAAAGGCATTAATGGGTGATAAATCGGATAATATACCCGGTGTTCCTGGTGTTGGAGAAAAGACTGCAGTAAAACTTTTAAAACAATTTCATACCTTAGAACAAGTCTACGAAAATATTGATGATATTGGTGGTAAAAAATTAAAAGAAAAGCTCATTACGCATAAAGATGACGCATTTATGAGTAAAGAGCTAGTAACAATAAATCAAGATTCGCCTATAACTATTTCTACAGATGATATTCCTTACAAAGGCTATCAGCAAAACAATGTAACTAATATTTTTAAGCAACTAGGCTTTCAATCCCTACTAAATCGAATTGACGGAGGAGAAGTAGAAGTAGGAAGTAATCATGTTCCAAAGAAAGAAATAGATTACACTATTCTATCAAACGTTACTAATGATACGTTTACAGGTGAAGAGGCATTGATTATAGAGATGCTAGGAGAAAACTACCATCAGTCAGCAATTGAAGGGTTTGGTATAGTCAATAAGGACAATGCCTACTTTATATCCACTGAAAATGCCTTGAATTCTGAAGCATTTAAAAATTGGTTGGAGGATGCGAGTAAACATAAGGTCGTATTTGATGCGAAAAAAACACTGGTTTCTTTGCTGAGGTATGACATTCATACAAAAGGCATAATCTTTGATATGCTACTAGCATCGTATTTACTGAATCCATCTGAGAATAATCACGATATTCCCGCGATAGCGAACCGACTGGGACAGGCTGATTGTCTATTTGATGAAGAAGTGTATGGTAAGGGTGCTAAACAAAAGGTACCGGAATTGGATATTTTAGCGGAGCATGTAGCTCGAAAAGCCAACATATTGTTTAGCTTAAGAGATACGATGCAACAACAACTAAAAGATAACGAACAATATGAGCTGTTTAAAGAGCTTGAGATGCCATTAGCATTAATTTTAGGAGAAATGGAGCATACCGGAGTTTTAGTGGACGCGGATCGTTTGGAAGAAATGCGTACTGATTTAAAAGAGCGATTAGCGGATCTTGAGCGAGAAGTGCATGAATTGGCAGGCGAGTCATTTAATTTAAATTCTCCCAAACAGCTAGGCCCTATCCTATTTGAAAAGCTAAAGCTTCCTGTTATAAAAAAAACGAAGACAGGTTATTCTACTGCTGCTGATGTTTTAGAGCAGCTGCAAGGTGAGCACGAAATAATTCCAAAGCTGTTGTTATATCGTCAGCTTGGAAAGTTACAATCTACGTATATTGAAGGTTTATTAAAAGTAGTAAATAAACAGTCTAATAAAATCCATACCCGATTTAACCAGGCGTTAACGCAAACTGGCAGGTTAAGCTCCATTGATCCAAATCTGCAAAACATACCTATTCGTTTAGAGGAAGGTAGAAAAATACGTCATGCATTTATACCTGCAAATGAGGATTGGGTTATGTTTGCAGCTGATTACTCACAGATAGAATTACGGGTATTAGCACATATTGCTAAAGATGAAAAATTGATTGCTGCTTTTAAAAATGACTCAGATATCCACACACAAACAGCGATGGATGTATTCCATGTTGATAAAGACGAAGTAACTGCTAATATGCGCCGTCAAGCAAAAGCTGTAAACTTTGGTATTGTTTATGGAATTAGTGATTATGGACTCTCTCAAAACCTTGGAATTACAAGGAAGGAAGCTAAGCAATTCATTGAGCGATACTTCGAGAGCTATCCGGGTGTTAAAACATATATGGATGAAATCGTACAAGAAGCGAAGCACAAAGGCTTCGTAAGTACATTGATGAATCGGAGAAGGTATTTACCAGAAATCACAAGTAGGAATTTTAATTTGCGGAGCTTTGCCGAAAGGACTGCCATGAATACGCCGATTCAAGGAAGTGCTGCTGATATTATAAAAAAAGCGATGATCGACCTGCATGGAAAGCTAAAAGATGAAAAACTACAGGCACGTATGCTGCTTCAAGTTCATGATGAACTCATTTTAGAAGCACCAAAATCAGAAATAGAAAAACTAAAAGAAATAGTCCCAGCTATGATGGAAAACACTGTAGAATTAATGGTTCCATTAAAGGTTGATTATGCCTTTGGTGATAGCTGGTTTGATGCAAAATAAGGAGATAATAAGATGCCTGAATTACCAGAAGTTGAAACGATTAGAAAAACGTTAAAACAGTTCGTTTTAAATAAAACAATCGATCATGTTGATGTTCATTGGGGAAAAATAATAAAACGGCCTGATGACTTGGAACAATTTAAAATGGAACTTGTTGGACAGACAATACATGATATTTTGCGGAAAGGAAAGTTTCTATTATTCCAATTAGATGATTACGTATTAGTTTCACATTTACGGATGGAAGGTAAATATCGTGTTACGAAGTCGTCTGAACCACTAAAGAAACATACCCATATTATTTTTTCTTTTACGAATGGGGAAGAGCTTCGGTATAATGATGTTCGTAAGTTTGGAACAATGCACCTTTTCAAAAAAGGGGAAGAAATGAAAAGTAAACCATTAAACTTATTAGGGCCAGATCCTTTTGATCCTGCATTTACAACGGATTACTTTATAAATAAATTAAAAAAAACAGAACGAGTTATTAAATCGGCCTTACTTGATCAGGGAATTGTCGCTGGATTGGGAAATATTTATGTTGATGAAACATTATTTCGTGCAGGAGTTCACCCATTGCGGCAAGCTAATAAGCTAACGCATAAAGAAATTACAGAAGTTCGCAAACAGGCAATTGTAACCATTCAGGAAGCAGTAAAACAGGGTGGGACAACGATACGTTCTTATGTAAATGGTCAAGGAGAAATGGGGATGTTTCAACAAGAGTTATTCGTTTATGGACAAGAGGATAAGGCATGTAAAAAATGTGGTAAACAAATTATTAAAATGAAGATAGGTGGACGAGGCACTCATATCTGTACAACCTGCCAACTACTAAAGAGGTGAGGACATGGCACTAATTATTGGATTAACCGGAAGTATTGCTAGTGGTAAAAGTACCGTATCCCTTATGTTTGACGATCATAACATACCAGTTGTCGACGCCGACAAAATCTCAAGAGAAGTGGTTAATCCGGGAGAGATAGCTTACGATCAAATCATTGAAGCCTTTGGCAAACAGGTATTACGAGAGGATAAAACGCTCAATCGTGAAAAATTAGGCGAAATTATTTTTGCAGATGAAGCGAAGCGAAAGCAATTAAACGATATCGTTCATCCGGCCGTAAGAGAAAAAATGCTAATGCGAAAAGAAGGTTATGTAAAAGCGGGAGCAGCGTGTGTCGTTCTAGATATTCCACTACTATTTGAAAGCAAACTAGCCTATCTAGTTGATAAAACAATTGTTGTCTATGTTGATGAGCATGTGCAAATCGAAAGACTGATGAAGCGAAATGGTTATTCTGAGAAAGAAGCCAAGCAGCGGATCGCTTCACAAATACCTGTTAAAGAAAAAGCTGCTATGGCAGATGCTGTTATTGATAACAATGGAACAAAACATGCTTCTTATGAACAACTGGAGGAAATCTTACGTACTTGGGGAATTCGTTAACTTGTAAAGAAACCCTACATTTCTAAAAAATTATAACCGATTTGTGTAGTATGAGAGGAGTGCTTGAGTAATGTAGCGGTAAATACTTCTCATTCAGTATAGATCTTACCGTGCCCTTTTCCCTCAAGGAGTCGTCTAGATATTTTCCATTACTAAATGGAGCTAATCATCATTTCATAACTAAAGTCGAACGGATTGATACCGACCCCGTGAAGTTAGAGTGAAAAATCTAACTTCCGAGGGTCGGTATTATGTTGTTTGGCTTATAAATGGATCTCGTATTTACTGGCAGTAAGATCCCCACTTTAAGCAATAAAGTGAACCCAATATGGATCGATTGCCAGTAAATGTCCGATTGGTTCCACTAACAATCAGTTGAGGTATTGCTTACCCCAACTGATTTAAATTTCACAATATTACATACGTTTGTTCTTGCTCTTTTTTAATCTCAAACACATTAATACCTTTGGTTAATTGTTTGAAAACTAAAATATCTGGATAAATCTAAAATAAAACACACATATACCTCCTAATGTGTTATACTAATTAATAAATAAAGAGAAAAAGTATAACTTATAGTGGGAGGACTTTGTATGAATAAAACTCGTGTTGCTATAAATGGATTTGGACGAATCGGACGAATGGTATTTCGTCAAGCGATTTTGGATGAACAACTTGAAGTTGTTGCTATAAATGCAAGTTATCCTGCAGAGACACTGGCGCATCTTATTAAATACGATAGTGTTCACGGTATTTTTGATAAAGAAGTGAAAGCGGTTAATGAAGGAATTATGATTAGTGATAAGAAAATTAAACTTGTAAATTCTCGTGTTCCTGAAAATTTACCGTGGGATGAGTTAAATATCGATATTGTTATTGAAGCAACAGGAAAATTTAAAACGAAAGAAAGTGCAGGAGGGCACATTCGTGCTGGAGCGAAAAAAGTAGTGATTACTGCACCTGGTAAGGAAGTTGATCAAACTATTGTTATGGGAGTAAACGAAGGAGTATATAATCCAGAAAAGGATGATGTAATATCAAATGCATCATGTACAACAAACTGTTTAGCACCGATTGTCAAAATAATTGACGACCATTTTTCAATTGAAAATGGATTAATGACCACAGTGCATGCATTTACAAATGATCAAAAGAATATAGATAACCCGCACAAGGATCTTAGACGAGCTCGGGGTTGCACACAATCTATTATTCCTACGTCTACTGGTGCTGCGAAGGCACTAGGAGAAGTAATCCCACACTTAAACGGAAGATTACATGGAATGGCATTACGTGTACCAACACCTAATGTATCCCTAGTTGATTTGGTTGTCGATGTAAAGAATTCCATTTCGGTTGAAGAGGTTAATCATATTTTTAAACAAGCTCAAGAAACAGATTTTAAAGGTATAGTTAGCTATAGTGAAGAACCATTGGTTTCAATTGATTATACTACAACTGATTTTTCAGCAGTTGTTGATGGTTTATCTACGATGGTAATGGATAATCATAAAGTAAAGGTTCTTGCTTGGTATGATAATGAGTGGGGTTACTCCAAACGAGTGATCGATTTAACAAAGTATGTTGGAAGTTACCTTTATCAAAAACAAGCGCAAATTAGCTAACTGGAATGTTCATTAGCGCATATACATGTACTGTCTAAGCAATGTGAAAAATATTGCAAATGTCTGTGAAACAGGTTATACTTTTCGTTGTATTCTTGATTAATTTGTTTTTCTGCTTAAAGGGTTAGGACCTCATCGGACTAACTTTCCCCCGTGGCAGAAAGTAGGGCTTCAAGAAACAATACCATGAGGGGGATAAATACATGGATACAATGGGAAGGCACGTTATTGCGGAACTTTGGCAGTGCAATGTTAATAAATTAAATGATATGCGTTTAATCGAACGAATTTTTGTGGATGCTGCTTTAAAAGCAGGAGCTGAGATTCGTGAGGTTGCTTTTCACAAATTTGCCCCACATGGCGTGAGCGGTGTAGTCATTATTTCAGAATCGCATTTAACGATTCATAGCTTTCCTGAACATGGGTATGCGAGTATAGATGTATACACATGCGGGGAGGTTATCGATCCGAATATAGCGGCTCAGTATATTGCAAATGCACTTGAGGCAAAGCGTTTTGAAAAAGTTGAAATACCACGAGGGCTAGGTTCTGTTAATATAAAGGAAAGTCGTAAAAAGGCTTAATGAATAGTTCAATAAGTACAAAAAGGTCGATGGTCTGTGGAACTTGCAGCAGAATATCGACCTTTTTTACTGTCTAAGAAATTATAAAATTAGTCGTGTGGATAAATAGGCGCGTGTTGAGCTACGTCCAGCTTCAGAAACGAGGCGACTCCACGAATCACCCTAATCTAAGTTATCATCGGCTCGCAAGCTCACCGTAATACCTTTATCTCCGTTGCCTCGCTCCAGTCACTACGTTTCTAATCGAGAGCTTGGGCTTTTGTTCTCTGAAACTATGAAGTTAACAGCGAATTATTTCTGTTAGAGGTTTTAAGCAAAACATGTTAATATAGTAATACTATACATATGAAAAATATACGCAATTGGGGTGTTGAGAATGTCGTTACGAAATACGATGGCCAAATTTTTTAGCAACCATGCTGAAACTAGAGATAACCATTGGGATACCTCACTCCAAACACATTATTATAAAACAACCAGAGATAAAGGAATGGGTACGCTAGAAGATATGTTCAGACGTTCTGATACGTATCAACTACATTCAATATCGAAAGAACATGGTGAAATCAGTGTAAATATAAAAAAGGGAAAAAAGGCATTTATCATTGCAACTATTATAATGGTACGTCCCTATCAAACTGCAATAGATTTTTCCGTAACTACGGAATCGATTTTACCATTTGATTTTGGCTATAGTACAAAGGTAATACAGCGACTTTATAACGAAATAAGTAAAGAGTTACCAATCATTACAAAACAAGACATGCATAGGTAGACATGAGGAGTGGGGTTGAACGGTATGAGGTGTTCAAATTGCCATAACAAAAGCACAAAGGTACTAGATTCGAGACCAATTGAAGAAGGACAATCCATCCGTAGACGTAGGGAATGTGAGCAGTGTGGCTTTCGATTTACAACATTTGAACGAATTGAAGATGTTCCCTTAATTGTTGTAAAGAAGGATGGAGTGCGCCAAGAATTCAATCGTGAGAAATTAATACGAGGCTTAATCAGAGCTTGTGAAAAACGACCGGTTCCACTAGAAAAAATAGAGGAAATTGCAGTTGAGGTAGAAAAAGAACTGCGTAATGAAGGAGTATCAGAAATTGATAGTAAAGAGGTAGGCGAAAGGGTTATGGATCGACTTTCAAAAGTGGATGAAGTAGCTTATGTTCGTTTTGCTTCTGTGTACCGTCAATTTAAAGATATTAGCGTTTTTCTTGATGAATTAAAAGACTTAATTAATACAGAGAATAAATAAACATTATATGCTTAAATGAAAGGATTAGAGCAATGGTGAACAGGATAGGAAAGATTTTACCTGTTGAAGGATATTATGTTGTACTTAAAGAAACACTACCGGTAGATTATGCTAAATCCCTAACGCATTTGTACCAACCGTTAATTGGAATTCAAGCGGTCACATTATATCAAACACTTCTTCATGAAATCGAATTACAGCTTAATAAATCAGAACCCCAAACACACCATACATTGATGAATTATTTAAATTTACCATTAGATGAGATCTATAGCGCCAGATTAAAACTAGAAGCAATTGGAATGTTAAAAACATTTAAAAGATCGGAAGGATCGAATAATGTTTTTACGTATGAATTACAACAGCTATTTTCACCAGCGCATTTTTTTAAAGATCCAATGCTTTCACAGCTGCTGTATCATCATATAGGTAATGATAAATTTCAATTTTTAAAGCAGCATTTCACTCCATCACCAAACGAGTCCTTTGGTGTAAACATTACAGCTACGTTCCAGGATGTCTTTGAAACGGTAACACCATCGTACCAGCAAGAAAATATGGATGTGGAAGAAGCTGAATTGGATATGCTGGATGTAGATTTCTCGTGGATGGAGCATGCTTTAAAACAGCGTATGATACCTATAAGAAAAGTACTTACTACTCAAAATCGAAAACTCATTTCGCAAATGATGTTTCTGTATAATTTAGAGTCCCATGATATTGAAAAATCGGTATTATGGGCTTTAACGGAGGAAAATTGTTTAAACACAGAAGAGTTTAAAGCGGCGTGTCACGATGTATTTAAGCAAAAGTATAGAGGGAATAATATAAGACTTTCAGCTAAAACAAGTCAAATGAAAAACGCTACTTCAAAATCCAAACAGCCACTCACTAAAGAGGAGCAATTAATTGAGCAATTAGAAACCATTTCTCCTAGACAATTGCTAGAAGATTTATCTAGCGGGAACCATGCTTCAGAGCAAGATTTGCGATTGATTCGTGATATTATGACGTCACAAGGTCTGCCATCACCAGTTATGAATGTGTTAATTCATTACGTTTTGCTGCAATCCAATATGAAATTATCTAAAGCATATGTAGAAAAAATTGCCAGTCATTGGTCAAGAGCGAATTTACAAACTGCAAAAGAGGCTATGGCATTTGCAAAGAAAGAAAAAGATAGCTACCAAAAAGTTAAAAAAACCAATAGTAGTTATGGTGTAAGAAACAAAAAAGAGGTTATTCCAGACTGGTTTAAAGAGCAAAAGAAAAAACAACTACAGGCGACTGCTACCAAAGAAGAGGAAATCGACGAAGCGAAGGAACAGCGTGAATTAGAGGAATTGCTAAGGCAATATTCTAGTAACAATAAATAAGCATGATTAAGGATGATTGAAATGAAGCCAGTACAATCTTCACTAAAAAAGTGGATGAGGGGAAATAATAATTTTCAAGAAAACTATACAAAAATTAAGCATGAAATTTTAAGTGACCCTGAAATATCGGTATTTCTATCTCAGCATCCTCAATTACCACAGTCTGAAATTGATAAAAACTTAATGAAACTATATGAATACAAGTCACAATCAAAACAGTGTGATAATTGTACTTGCTTCGCTGAATGTAAAAATATGCTTCAGGGATATTCTCCAAATCTATATGTAGAGGGAAAAGAGATACATTTATCTTATGAAAAATGCCATCTTCGTATAGATCATGAGAGACAACAAGAGCAACAAAAGTTAGTGCAAAGCTTATACATGCCTAAGCAAATCTTAGAAGCAGCTATTGATGATATCGATACAGATCCAAAACGTAGTAAGGCAGTCCGAGACTTGTTGCAATTTGTTGAAGAAGCAAAATCTGGAATACCTGAAAAAGGTATTTACTTTTATGGCCCGTTTGGAGTAGGAAAAACATATTTTTTAGGAGCATTGGCTAATAAATTAAAAGAACTTCATATTTCCTCTACACTCATTTATATGCCAGAGTTTGTACGCGAGATAAAATCCTCGATGAAAGACGATACCGTTAATAAAAAATTGGATTACTTCAAAAAAGCAGATGTTTTAATGCTTGATGATATTGGCGCGGAAATGCAATCTTCCTGGTTTCGAGATGAGATTCTCGGTTCGTTGCTACAATATCGAATGATGGAAGGACTCCCAGTTTTTTTCACTTCCAATTATAGTATGGGGCAGCTGGAAGATCACCTTGCTCAAACGAAAAGTGGTGTAGAGCAAGTCAAAGCTGGTCGTATTATTGAAAGAATGAAACAAGTTAGTAAAGAAGTCCATATAAATTCCGAAAATAGAAGACAATAATCTAGTAAAGAGCTTGAAAAAATTCAAGCTCTTTTTTATAAGTTAAGAAAGTATAAAATCAGTGCAATGACTGCGTTAAGCCAAGTAGTTATTTTGAAATGTTTGATGTATATTGGCAATGCTCCGACGAATTACTTCGCTTTCCGGGCACGGCCTCAACTAACTTTGCAAAGAAGAACACGTTGCAAAGTGGATTTTCGGCTCGCGCTAATCCCGCAGGAGTCTACGTAATTCGTCTCCGCTATGAGAAGGTGCAACAATTCTTATTATAAGTAATAGGTTGACTTTTTTTTACAATGGGTAAAGTAAAAATCGCTATCCGTGAGTATAAAAGCAGCTGTGTTACTTCATGCTAGCGTTGTAGAGCCTGATAATAGCGAAGGGCGGCCACTTCAACTCCTGTGGGAAATGTTTGACCTGAAGATCCACTTTTTTGAGCGGGTTTTGCTAAAAAAGTTAGCTAAAGGACAAACCCCACGGAAAGGGAAGTGGGCAGCCGGAGTGGTGGTCAAGCAAGCAGTAGCTATTATTCCATAATAGCTACTAGAGAAAGCGTAAATCTGAGCATTTAGTGATAAGGACTGAGCGAATTTTGCTCAGTTTTTCTTAATAGTCTAGGAAATGAAGGAAACTATAAAATTTGTGCCTGTGGATAAATAGGCGCATGTTGAGCCGCGTCCGAAACCTAGGCAACTTCACGAATTGCCCTAGGAGTAGGAGAAGTCATCATCGGCTCGTAAGCTCACTTTGTTTCCTTTATTTCCGTTGACTCGCTCCATTCGCTACGTTTCTATTCGGGCGTTTGCACTTTTTGTTCTTTTACAGAAAAGAAAAGTATAAATAAGGGAAGAAAATTTAATATATCATAATATTCCGGTTTTTCATATTACTGCATAATTTTTAGCGTACATAATGAAAAAGACTTATCTGCTAGTTAGGATACTTGGATTCGCTAATTCTTTTGAAGCAGTACTAAACTTCCAATTGGTAAAAAGTTCAAATTATTACTTGATTTCATCATTGAGAACAGTTATCATTTAACTTAAATATTGATAATGATAATCATTATCAATTGAATGATTTAGATAACTATTTAGTACAAGAATAGATTGGAAGGAATGAAGTCATGCAATTTACAGGAATAACTGGAAAGGTTGCTGTTGTAACCGGTGCCTGTGGTGGCATGGGTCAGTCCATTGTTGAAGGGCTTTCTGATAATGGTGCTCATGTAGTTGCACTGGATAACAATACAGAAAAACTATTTGCATTTGTAAGTGAGCTAAAGCAAAACGGCCATCACATAACAGCTTTTACACTGGATATTCGTAATTATGAAAAGGTCGCAGAAACAATAGACATGATTGAACGTGAAGTAGGACCAATTGAAATTCTCATTCATGCCGCTGGGGTACTTTTTTTAGATTCTGTCGTTTCGCTTCCTAAATCAAATTGGGATACCACCTTTGAAGTCAACACTAGCGGTGTGTTCCATATTGTCCAAGCCATTACAAGACGAATGATCCCTCGTCAAGCTGGTGCAATTGTCGTAGTTAGTTCAAATGCTGCTCGAATGCCTAGAATGTCGATGGCAGCATATGCAGCTTCAAAAGCAGCTACTACAATGTTTGTCAAATGTTTAGGATTAGAACTAGCCAATTATAATATCCGCTGCAACATTGTTTCGCCGGGATCAACGAACACCGAGATGCTTAAACAACTGTGGAAGAATGACACAGGAGAACAAGTATCGATAAATGGTACTGCAGAAGAATATCGACTTGGTATTCCGCTAAGAAAAATTGGAGAGCCCGTTGATGTAACAAACACTATTTTATTTCTTATATCTGATATGGCTGGTCATATTACTATGGAAGATATATGTGTAGATGGTGGAGCAACATTAGGGTTGTAAAATTCATCCAAAGGAGGATATAAATTGATAAATACTACTGCTTCTAATCAAAGTAAACAGATAACTTTACTTCAAAATTATCAAAAGGGCGATTTTTTATTAGCATCGCCAAAGCAAATGATCTTGGGTAAAGGAGTTTTTGCAAACGTTCATATGTTAAATAGCCACGGAATAATAGAGCAAATGAAACAGTCGTTGAATCAAGCAAAATTGACTGGTCATGCCAGACCAATTGTGATGGGAGCGATCCCGTTTGATTTTTCCGAGTCACCGAAACTGGTGATTCCGAAAGAGATATCTACTGCTGCTCCATTAGAAGTGAAAAAGCAAGTAGAGTGGAGGAAAGCTTCAAGCTCTACCTTTGAAATAAAGGCAGTTCCTGATCCTGAGGTATATATGGAAGGTGTACGTAAGGGGCTAAAGGCTATTGACACAGATCACATACAAAAAATTGTTTTATCCAGATCATTACATATTACCTCTGCTGAAAGGATAGATACACATCAATTATTAAAAAATCTAGCTTACTCAAATAAAACGGGATACACATTTGCAGTTGATGTATCATTGAATGAGCAGAAAGATACTGAGCCTCGAACATTAATTGGTGCAAGCCCAGAATTGCTTGTATCTAAGACAGGACAAAAAATAGTAGCGAATCCGTTAGCGGGATCACGACCTCGCTGTAAAGATCCGTTGGAGGATGAGCAACAAGCCAAAGAATTATTGGAATCCGCCAAAGATTTACATGAACATGCAGTAGTCGTAGATGCAGTAAAAAAATCGCTTCAGGAATATTGTCTGGAATTACATGTACCTACAACACCTTCCATAATAAAGACAGAAGCAATGTGGCATCTTTCTACGGAAATTAACGGTATTCTAAAAGATCCGCACGTGACTTCCATTGAGTTAGCAATGGCTCTACACCCAACACCAGCTATTTGCGGTTTCCCCACAGAAGCTGCTCGCAATACGATTCAAGAAATTGAACCATTTGATCGTGGATTTTTTACTGGAATGGTAGGATGGTGTGATGAGGCAGGAGATGGAGAATGGATAGTCACCATTCGCTGTGCTGAAATTTGTGGTCGAAACCTTCAGTTATTTGCTGGAGCTGGAATAGTCACTGGTTCAAAGCCAGAAGATGAATTAGCAGAAACGGCAGCTAAGTTTGGCACGATGCTGCAGGGACTAGGCATTTAAGTCCTGAAAAATGAAGGAGGGATTAAATATGGTTCTAGATGGATGTCCAACTTGGCCAGAAGAATATGCTGCATATTATCGAGAGGAAGGATGCTGGGAAGGAAAAACATTTGGAGACCTATTGGCGGAAAATGCCAAAAAATACGAGAATCGAATAGCCATGACTGATGGAGAAGTTGAAGTGTCTTACAGTGAGTTTAATAAAAAAGTGAATCAGCTAGCAGTAGGTTTCCAAAAATTAGGGATACAAAAAGGTGATCGTGTTGTCGTTCAACTGCCTAATCAAATTGCCTTTTTTGATGTCGTTTTTGCGTTGTTTCGGTTAGGCGCAATTCCTGTATATGCGCTTCCAGCCCATCGATATAGCGAAATTCACTATTTTTGTGAATTTGCGGAAGCAAAAGCATATATTATTCCTGACACGTATGGAGGATTTAACTATACATTGTTAGCCAGTGAGGTACAAAAAAGCGTAAATTCACTTGAACATATCATCGTTCATGGTGAGGCAAATAAATACACGTCGCTTTTTGATTTGTATTTACAAGCAGATTTTAAGGAACCTGAAATTAAAGCAAGTGAAATAGCGTTCTTGCAGTTGTCAGGAGGTAGTACAGGGCTGTCCAAATTAATACCGCGTACACATGATGACTATATGTATTCATTGCGCGTGAGTAATCAAATTTGTCAAATAACTAAAAATAGTGTGTATTTGGCTGTGCTACCAATCGCACATAATTTCCCGATGAGTTCTCCAGGTGTGTTAGGAATTTTGTATGCAGGAGGAAAGATAGTTCTTGCTTCTGGATCAAGTCCAGATGAAGCATTTCCGCTGATTCAGAAAGAGCAAGTAACGATTACAGCGCTTGTCCCACCGATAGCATTGATATGGCTAGAAGCGATTAAAAATCGAAGGGATGATTTATCAAGCTTACAGGTTATTCAAGTTGGTGGAGCAAAATTTAGTGCTGAAGTAGCGCAGCGAATACAACCTTCTTTTGGCTGTAAATTACAACAGGTATTTGGAATGGCTGAAGGTCTTGTAAATTATACTCGTTTGGATGATCCGGATGAGATTATTATACACACACAGGGAAAACCAATGTCTCCATATGATGAAATAAAGATTGTAGATGAAGACGATAACCTTGTTGCCACAGGTGAAGTAGGGGAACTATTAACCCGTGGTCCATATACCATATGTGGCTATTATAATGCGCCAGCACATAATCGAAAAGCATTTACCAGTGATGGCTTTTACCGAACCGGTGATTTAGTTAGTGTAAATGAACATGGTTATATTACCGTAGAAGGCCGTGATAAGGATCAAATTAATAGAGGAGGAGAAAAGATCGCAGCAGAGGAAGTAGAGAATCATTTGCTGGCACATTCAAATGTATTTGACGTCGCCGTTGTTGCGATGCCGGATAAATTCCTTGGTGAACGATCTTGTGCATTTATTATTCTCCATTCTGCTTCAGATCACCCAGGTGAGTTCAAACAATTTTTAAGGGAAAGGGGTTTGGCAGCATATAAAATACCTGATCGTGTAGAAATCGTTGAAACGTTTCCCAAAACTCCATTCGGTAAGGTCAATAAAAAAACACTACGACAAAAAATTGATCAAAAATTAAAAATATAATTATTACTTGAAAGGAAGTGGATAAGATGGGACTTCCATCTATAACGACATATCCGATGCCGCAATCTTCGGATTTACCAAATAATAAGGTGGACTGGAAGGTTGATCCTAAACGAGCGGTTCTGCTTATACATGATATGCAGCAATATTTTATTAATGCTTATGATTCTAAGCAATCTCCTTTGCCTGAACTAGTGAACAATATTAAGGATCTTAAACAACGCTGTACACAATTAAATATCCCAGTATTCTACACAGCTCAGCCAGGCAATCAAGCTCCAGCTGATCGGGCACTATTACAAGATTTTTGGGGATCTGGATTAAGCGCAAGTATACAGGAAACACAGATTATTAAAGAGCTTACTCCAGTTGAATCGGATACGGTGCTAACTAAATGGCGCTATAGTGCTTTTAAAAAGTCAGATTTATTACGTATTTTACAAGAAAGCGATAAGGATCAAATTATCATTACAGGTGTCTATGCACATATTGGTTGTTTAGTTACTGCTACGGATGCATTTATGGAAGATATTCAATCCTTTTTTGTAGCTGATGCAGTAGCTGATTTTTCAGAGGCAGATCATCAAATGGCCCTACAATATGCTGCGACTCGATGTGGATACTGTCTAACTACAGAAGCTGTTTTACGTGATCTTATCTCACATCAAGATTTAAATCAGGATGACGCGTTTTCGTTTTCAGATATGAAAATACAAATAGCGAATTTGCTCGATATTCATCCTGACGATATTGCCAATAGGGATAATCTACTAGATATAGGACTTGATTCGATTCGGATGATGAGTTTAGTTGAAGAATGGAGACAGCAAGGAATCGAAGTTAACTTTATGAAGTTAGTAGAAAGACCTACACTTCATGATTGGTGGGAAATGATTACTGGGATACCACAAAATACGTAATGTAGTGTCTATGGATAGGAGGTAACAACGTTTATGACTACAATGGAACACAAACGATTTCCTTTAACAGGTGCACAGACAGGGATTTGGTTTGCTCAAAAACTAGATCCGAATAACCCGATTTACAATACTGGAGAATATGTGGATATTATAGGGAATTTGGAAATGAATTATTTTAAACAAGCGATTAGGCAGACCATTGTGGAAGCAGAGAGTTTACATGTCAATATTGAAGAAGATCTCGAAGGACTATCGCAATTCATTCAATTAGAGAGAGGCTTTTCTATTGATTATATTGATGCTCGTGACCAATCCTGTCCTAGTCATTTTGCAAAAAAATGGATGAAAGATGATTTGTCACAGCCCATCGACTTTGCTCAGGATTTATTATTTAAACAGGTTATCTTTCAACTAAATGATAACCGATATTTTTGGTATCAAAAAATCCATCATATTGCTGCAGATGCATTCGGTTTTTCTTTAATTAGTCAACGAGTTGCGTCGTTGTATACATCATTTCTCCAAGGAAAAAAAGGGGATGAGGGTAGTGCATTTGGCTCATTTATAAAGGTTATATCTGAAAACCGAAAATATAGAGAATCGGAGAAATTTCAGGTTGATCGTGACTTCTGGATGAATCATTTTAGTGATCATCCAGAAGTGGTTAGTTTAGCAGATCGTTCAACGAAGCTACCGGCGTATTACATAAGTGATACAACTTATGTAGATAATGCAATTTTTACATCTCTTCATAATAAATCAAGGGAACATAAAGGTAGCTGGCATGAAATAATAATTGCAGCATTAGCTATTTATGTACATCGGATGACTGGTGAAGAAAATGTTATTTTGAGTTTACCGATGATGAACCGTTTTGGAACATCATCTTTACATGTTCCAGCAACTGTGATGAATATACTGCCATTACGGTTATCATTGCAGGCGGATTTATCCTTACATGATCTGATTCAGCAAATTCAGCAAGAAATACGTGTGATACGTAAGCATCAGCATTATAGACATGAGGATTTGCAACGTGATCTCAAATTATTAGGTAGTAACCAACGTTTGATTGGACCCCAGATAAATATAATGCCTTTCGATTATACACTGCGATTTGGAGAAGCGAAAGGAACAACATACAAACTTTCAACAGGGCCAGTTGAGGACCTATCGTTGAATATATATGATCAGAAAAATGATTCTGGTTTACGATTTGATTTAGATGCTAATCCCAACGCCTATCATGAAGAGGAGGTGCATTTACATCTACGAAGAATAAAAAAACTTGTCGAAGATATAGCCAATTCCTCAATGAAACAAGCAATTGGTAGGTTTCATCTTTTACTAAAAGAAGAAAGACAACAGGTGCTAGAAGACTGGAATCCAGCCTGTCGTGAAATGGCTGATAAGCCACTGTTAACTCGTTTTGAAGAGCAAGTAAAAACGAATTCAAAACGTATTGCTGTAGAGTTTGGAGAGAAGAAACTTTCTTACGCTGAATTAAATGGCCGTGCAAATCAAATCGCCCATTTGCTTCGTAAGCGAGGTGTAAAGCGGGGGCACTTTGTAGCCATTATGCTACCTCGATCAGACGAAATGCTCATAGCTATTCTTGCAGTATTAAAAAACGGTGCTGCCTATTTACCAATTGATCCGATCTATCCGGAAGATCGAATTACGTATATGCTTGAAGACGCACGACCTGCTTGTGTTATTACGTCAGTCAAAGATCAAATTTCATTGGAGAAAGAGGAAGTAATTGTAGTAAACCTAGATGATAACAACATACAGGAAGAATTAACTTTCTCGAATAACCAAACCTTTCCCTCTCCTATTGTTTCTGGGAGAGAACCGGTTTATATGATCTATACTTCTGGTTCTACAGGCAGGCCGAAAGGAGTCGTTGTAACAAATGAAGGCTTAATTAATTTTCTCGAGTCAATGCAATTGAAATTCAATATCCAAGCTACCGACCGACTCTTAGCAGTAACAACAATTGCATTTGATATTTCTGCTCTAGAATTATTTCTGCCTATTTTAAACGGTGCGACAAGTGTCATTGTGGATAAAGAAACAATTCAAGATGCTGCTAAATTAGCACAAGCAATTGAAGAAAAAAATATTACCATCATGCAGGCTACACCTACTCTCTGGCAAACGCTTGTAACGTATCGCCCCAATGCAATCCAAGGGTTACAAGCGTTGGTTGGTGGCGAAGCATTAGCTGCAAAACTGATGGAGGACTTACTTGCGTTAGACTGTAACATAACGAATTTATATGGACCAACGGAAACGACGATTTGGTCTACTGCTATGCCAATTACAGGCAATGAAGCTAAACCCTTCATTGGCAGACCCATTGAAAATACCAAGGTTTATATTTTGGATGCAGCTTTAAACCCCTTACCTCCCAATGTTCCTGGCGATCTCTATATCGCTGGAAAGGGCTTAGCCAATGGCTATTTAAATCGCCCTGGATTAACTGCAGCAAGATTTATAGCTAATCCTTTCAGCCATTCTGGAGAGAGAATGTATTATACAGGGGATATTGCGAAGTGGCGAAACGATGGAACAATCGATTATATTAGTAGGTCTGACCATCAAGTGAAGCTGCGAGGATTTCGAATTGAACCAGGTGAAATTGAGAATGTACTGATGACACATCCAGATGTGGAACAAGCTGCTGTAGTTGTATTTGCGGACCAATTAAATAATCATCGGCTAGTAGCCTATCTTGTTGCAGATGAATTGTTGGATAAGAATAAAATTCGTGACCATGTACAAGATAAGTTGCCAGATTACATGGAACCATCTGCTTATCTTATCATTCCAAGTCTCCCACTAACCCCTAATGGAAAACTTGATCGCAAAGCACTCCCCGCTCCAGATATGGATCAAGTGGTATCAGATAGGGAGCCTCGGTCGCCGCAAGAAGAAATCGTATGTGATTTATTTGCAAAAGTGTTAGGTGTAAATCGTGTTGGAATTGATGATAATTTCTTTGATCTAGGAGGTCATTCTTTACTTGCTGGGCAGTTAATTAATCATATCCGTCAGATTTTTAACGTGGATATTGGTATTAGTAAACTATTTGCAGCACCAACCGTTGTGAGTCTTGTGGATGAGATTAATGATGGTAAGCTAGCTCGTCCACCGATAAAGAAAATGGAAAAACCAGCCAACATCCCTTTATCATTTGCACAGCAAAGGCTATGGTTTCTTCATCAATTGGAAGGAGCCAGTGCAACTTATAATATTCCAGTTGTTGTTGAATTAACAGGCAATTTAAACATTAATGCCCTAGAACAATCCATCTATGATGTAGTAGATCGACATCAGTCATTACGGACCATTTTTCCAGAGACCGAAGGAAATCCGCTTCAATTAATTTTAAGCATAAAGGAAGCTAACCCTGTCATTCACCGGAGACAAATAGATAAAACGGAGGTGAATGAAGCCATTCATTCTGAAATAACCTATTGTTTTAATCTATCGGAAGAACCTTCGTTTCGTGTAACGCTGTTACAAATCGAGAAGAATCGATTTGTACTTGTTCTCTTAATTCATCATATTGTTGGTGATGGTTGGTCGCTTCGTCCGCTTGTACAGGACCTAGAGAGCGCATATCAACAGCGAAGCAAGGGTGAAGTACCTAATTGGCCTGCGTTGCCGTTGGATTATATAGATTTTGTATTATGGCAAGAAGCTTTATTGGGATCAGAAAATAATCGGACAAGCTTGATGGCAAATCAATTAAACTATTGGAAGCAGGAACTTGCAAATCTGCCAGATCAGTTAGATCTACCAACAGATTATTCACGTCCAGTAGAGTCAACTTATCAAGGCGATAGTTATTATTTTACCATTAATCCTGAACTTCACCACCATCTATTGAAAATTAGTAAACATAACGGTGTGAGTCTTTTTATGGTATTGCAAGCTGGATTTACGGCATTATTAACCCGGCTTGGAGCAGGACAAGATATTCCTTTAGGTACTCCAGTTGCTGGTAGAAATGATGATGCAGTAGAAGGAATTGTTGGTTTATTTATTAATACGATCGTATTACGGACGGATACTTCAGGAAATCCTAGTTTTCGTGAGTTACTACAGAGAATCCGTCATACAAATTTAAATGCTTATGAACATCAGGATGTACCGTTTGAACGATTAGTTGAAGAATTAAATCCAGTGCGATCTCGCTCAAAGCATCCATTATTTCAAATAATGTTTGCTTTACAAAATACACCGAACCCCAGTTTAGATTTACCTGAAGTAGAGAGTGATATAACGGTGAAGAGTGTTGGGGCAGCAAAATTTGACCTAACTGTTGAATTTCAAGAATATAGAAATCAGGAAGGAAATCCAGATGGTGTAAAAGGAATGGTTGAGTATAGTACAGATTTATTTAATCATCAAACCATTGATCATATGTTCCAACGATTTTTGCAATTGCTAGAATCAGCAATAATCGATGTTGATCAACCTATTGGTAAACTAACTATTTTGGGAAGCTGTGAAAAAGAGATGATCTTGTCTGATTGGAGCAGGAAGAAAATGGAAGTAGCAGAAAATATACTTCCAGATTTATTTGAAAAACAGGTGGCGAATTATCCGCATGCAGAAGCTATCGTATGTAACAATACATCATTAACATATGAAGATATCAATCAACAGGCAAACAGGCTTGCTCATCTATTAATAGAAAAGGGTGTAGGGCCGAATCAATTTGTCGCTCTAGCAATGTCAAGATCCATTGATATGATCATTGGTTTACTTGGGATTTTAAAGGCTGGTGCAGGATACGTCCCGCTAGATCCGAACTATCCTAAAGCTCGAATCACTTATATGTATAACAATGTGCAGCCTGTATGTCTCATTACGAATCATCAACATAAAGAGAAATTTATTCATGATGATCCAACGTTTATTATTGTCTTAGATGAAAAGCGTACAACACATCAGTTGAACAAACAGAAAACGTCAAATCCGACAAATAGTGATCGTAATGGTTCGCTGTCTCCTTATCATCCAGCTTATATTATTTATACATCGGGATCGACGGGAAATCCAAAAGGTGTAGTTATTCCACACCAGAATGTTGTTCGATTATTCGGAGCGACGGAGCATTGGTTCCATTTTCATGCGGAAGATGTTTGGACTTTATTCCATTCGTATGCATTTGATTTTTCCGTTTGGGAAATGTGGGGTGCCCTGTTGTATGGTGGAAAGCTAGTCATCGTCCCGCATGAGATCAGTCGCTCACCGGAAGCGTTCTTGAAACTTTTGGTAGATGAAAAGGTTACAGTTCTTAATCAAACGCCTTCTGCATTCTATCAGCTTATTCAGGTAGATAGACAGATGGAAGATGTAAGTCAAGAACTAAACTTGCGGTATGTCATTTTTGGCGGCGAAGCATTAGATCTTCATCGATTAGAAGAATGGTATGAGAGACATGAGGAAAATTATCCACAGTTAATTAATATGTATGGCATTACGGAAACAACTGTTCATGTTTCTTATAAGGAGTTAGATAAAGCAAGTATTGCGTTAAATGCGAATAGTGTCATTGGTCAGGGGATTCCAGATTTAGGAGTATATGTGTTGGATGATTATTTAAACCCTGTTCCCCCTGGTGTAGTAGGAGAACTATATGTATCTGGTGCTGGTATGGCTTTAGGTTATTTAGGTAGACCGGATTTAACCGCAGATCGATTTATAGCTAATCCGTATGGAACTAGCGGCAGTCGCATGTATCGAACTGGCGATCTCGCCTGCTGGAAGCATGATGGTTCCTTAGATTATATCGGTCGTGCCGATCAGCAAGTAAAATTAAGAGGTTTTCGCATCGAATTAGGGGAAATCGAAGCAGTCTTGACTAAGCATCTGGGTATTGATGATGTCGTCGTAATGGTACGGGAAGATCAGCCAGGTGACGAACGACTTGTCGCTTATATTACTTGTAAGGGTGACATGAAGGCAGAGGAAGAAAATTGGAAGGTGTTTGCTGCGAAACAACTTCCTGAGTATATGGTCCCGTCTGCTTATGTAATGATAGAAACTTTCCCGTTAACTCCAAATGGAAAACTAGATAAAAAATCATTACCTGTCCCTGAATATGGTACGAGCAACGCTTATCGAATCCCAAGAACGCCACAAGAAGAAATTCTATGTGACTTATTTGCAGAAATTCTTGATTTACCGCAAGTTGGTATTGATGATGGTTTCTTCGATCTGGGAGGTCACTCCTTATTAGCTGTTCAATTAATGACACGAATAAAGCAGGTGCTTGGTGTAGACTTGAATATTGGTACATTGTTTGCGGCTCCCTCTGTAGCGGGGCTTGCAGATCAACTTTCAGAAGAAGGAGATCATCATGCTTTGGATGTACTATTGCCATTAAGAGAAAGCGGTATTCAGGCTCCGCTCTTCTGTGTGCATCCTGCAGGGGGATTAAGTTGGTGTTATGCAGGATTATTAAATAGTTTAGGAAAAGATTTTCCGATATATGGTATACAAGCCAGGGGGATTGCTGATTCTGGTAAACTTCCTCCTTCTATTGATGATATGGCTAGTGAATATATTCAAGCGATAAAACAAGTTCAACCAAATGGACCATACCAGCTTCTCGGTTGGTCTCTGGGAGGGAATGTGATACATGCGATGGCTACGCAATTACAGGAGCAAGGAGATACTGTATCGTTAGTTGCCATGCTAGATGCGTATCCAAGTCACTTCCTTCCTATAAAGAATACACCGGATGATGAAGAGTCGCTTGTGGCTCTACTAGCGTTAGGAGGATTTGATCCCGAAACTCTTGGTGATGAAGCCTTGAATTTTGAGAATGCACTTAAAATATTACGAAATAACGGTAGTGCACTTGCGAGTCTCGGTGATCAAACGATATTAAACTTAAAAGAAACATATGGAAATTCGGTGCGTATTTTAAGTGAATACAAACCAAAAGCATATTCGGGAGACGTTCTGTTTTTCCGTTCTACGATTATCCCAGAGTGGTTTGATGAAATTTCACCAGAAACGTGGAGGCCATATATTAATGGAGATATGGAAGTGTATGATATTCATTGTCGCCATAAAGATATGTGCCAGCCGGAACCATTAGCAGAAATTGGTGATATTTTATTACAGAATCTCTTACAATTACAAGCCAATGAATAGAAAGGAGAAACACGAAAATGACTAATCCAATGGAAAATCCTAATGGTACCTATGTTGTACTAAAGAATAAGGATGGCCAGTATTCACTTTGGCCTTCCTTTCTCGATATACCGGGTGGTTGGAATGTAATATTTGGCGAAGATAATAGAGACAATTGCATGAACTATATTGAAACAAATTGGAAGGATTTATCCCGCATATAACTGGCAGTAAGCTCCCACTTCAAGCAATGAAGAGCAATATTGGTAAGAGGTGGTTCAACTGCCAGTAAATGTCCGATTGGTTCAGAGGCCTTTAGGTCATACCCTTGTGGTACTAACCATCCGTGGGGATAAACAAAACGCCCACGGAAGGAGTTTCACTCTCACTTTATTACCTTCTTCATTGGCTACAGTGAACAATTAAGACTAGTTTCTTTTGATAGAAATGTAGGAGGGAACGGTAGTGACCAATCTATATGTATGTAAACTCCCTAATAAAAGAAGTCATCAAGAAATTCAATGGTTATTTCCTTATATATCTGTTAGAGTTCAAAATAAAATAAGCAGGTATCGTTTGATCGAGGATATGTATCGTAAGCTGATCGGAGAGCTATTACTGCGTCATCCCTTTAACCGGTGTACTGGGTATAAGCTGCCAGTACAAAAAATAGAGATTACACAATACGGTAAACCATTTTTACCAGCATTTCCTTCCTTTCAGTATAATATTTCCCATTCTGGTGATTGGGTGGCGTTAGCAACACACCATTACCCTGTAGGTGTAGATATAGAAAAAATACAATCTGTTGAAAGTAGCGTAGTTAAGAATCTGTTTTCTCAAAAGGAATATACTGAAATGCTTAAACATGTACGACCGGTACAAGCATTTTATGAGATATGGACTGCTAAAGAGAGCTTTGTAAAGGCAACGGGAAAGGGAGTATTGACACCACTTCACTCTTTTGCTGTCAACAATTTACTAGGCAGTCGAATTCAATTTATCCATACCTCCTCCAAAGCAATAATAGAAGGTTATACATGTCAACAATATAGAGACATTAACGGTTATTCATTAGCCATCTGTACAACCAAGGTAGATGAAAAAGCGTTTGGAGGATTACGTTTTTGTCATTTCAATGACTTATTAAATGATCTGTAACCTATTCAGTTAAACACATTTCAAAGGAGAAGATGTCCATGCGTAAAGCTGAAAATATCGATGAAGTATTACTAGATTTATTATGTGCAAAAGGGCAACTTGTAGCTGAATCACTACGTAATTCGAAGATTTCAGATGTTGATATAAATTCTAAAAATAAAGGTCCTTATACTACGGAAACGATAAAACAGGTTCTTCAAGCACTTTCAGATGAAGAATTTAAAAATACAGAGAAAATGACCAAGGTATACTTACATTCACGTGCATTTCAAGAAGAAAATTCGGTAATTCATGTAGGTAATGAGTTAATCGGTAAGCAACAACCACAATTTATTATTGGTCCCTGCTCCGTAGAGAGCCATGAGCAAGTCTATCGAGTCGCTGAAGAAATGTCTAAAAGAGGTGTTTCTCTTTTACGTGGTGGGGCATTTAAACCGAGAACGTCACCATATGATTTTCAAGGCTTGGGAATCGAAGGGCTGCAAATACTAGCTGAAGTGGCTAGAACGTACAATATGTCAGTCGTTACAGAAATTATGAGCCCGGAAAGTATTGCTGAAGCTTATGATTACGTGGATGTTATACAAATTGGGTCACGAAATATGCATAACTTTGATTTGTTAAAAACGGTAGGAAAGCTTGATAAACCCGTATTGCTTAAGCGGGGATTGTCTGCGACGATACATGAGTTTAAAATGGCCGCAGAATATATTCTAAACGAAGGAAATAAAAATGTCATATTATGTGAACGAGGTATTCGCACATATGAAACAGCGACAAGAAATACCTTTGATATATCAGCAATTCCCATTTTAAAGCAAGAGACACATTTACCGGTATTCGCTGATATTTCACATGCAGCTGGTAGAAAAGATATTTTGCTTCCACAAGCCAAAGCAGCATTTGCAGCTGGTGCGGATGGTATTATGGCAGAGGTTCATCCGAACCCAGCGGTAGCATTATCGGATGCGAAGCAACAAATGGACTTATTAGAATTTGCTCAGTTTATGGACCAGCTTCATCACTTTTTAAATCGTTTTTTTGTATCAACTAGTTTGAAGTAATGGCAGTAGCATACTCTATAAATCTTGTATTCAAGGTGCAGATAGTAGTTTTTCTGGATTACTCATTATTTTCACTCTTTGTCCATATAATGTAACAGTTTGGTTGGATGAGGGTGATGTTTATTGGTGGAACTATTTATTGAGTCAGATAAGGAAGTCATTCGATTTTGTGAAAAGGTGCGGCAATACAATAAAAATATTAATCTGCACTGGAAAACTCATGAAGATTGGGGGAATCATCTGCAGTTTGAGGATCAAATTCCAAACCATATGCTAACAGAGGCAATTGCAAAATCTTTAACAGATGTATTTATTTCTTATCGATTGAGCAACATGATATCAACCGTAATTGAAGAGTTTTATTATTTTACGAGTAAAGATGAGATGGAGGAAATTCTTGAATTAACCAATTGGATTATGTCGGGTGAAGATAAAGATAGCTTACTCGTAAGGAAAAAGGAGGATCCATATCAAGTATTGGAGTCATTGTTTATTGCAAATATAAAGGATACAGCAACCATACATTACGATTCTATTGTAAAGTTCCGATTGAAAGTATTTCGCGATTATGTCATACACTATGTCGGGTTGGCTATTGATGAGTTTAAACGGGAAGAGGATCACCAAGAATTTGTGAATATGTTACGAGAGTACATTGCAAAGCGAGAGTCTATCGTTGATACTGTTCATGTTTTACAAGGGAAATCCTTCTCTTTTTTTAAACAAAATGGAAAACCTTTCTCGAAAATGGAACTTCGAATGCTCATGCAAAAAGAACCTTTATATATTGTTGGGTTGGATGAGGGTGAATTAAATTTGTCTCCGCTTGTGGCAATGGCTCCCAGAAATATATACATCTACGGGGATCATCCGTCTGAACCGAAGACACTTACCGTTATTAATGTATTTCAAGAGAAAGTAATGTTTAAACCATTTCATCATTTTCCATTTCCTTACTATGTTAAGAACGAACAACATTAAGACTTGCTTTTCATTTATACTGAAGCTATAATACAAATTATATAATTATATGTTAAGCTACAGGTAATGATAAGGACATAATTCATTGATATGGTATGGAAAGAGAAGGAAGCCAGTGGCTGAAAGCTTCCAACTTACTAACAATGATTTACCACCTTTGAACCCTGCTATTGAATGAAAAAAAGTAAGTAGCAGCGTATCATCTGCGTTATGGATGTATGAAGCCGTAATATTTATTTTTGATACGGGAAATAGGGTGGAACCACGACGTGACCAACGCTCGTCCCTTTGCTTAGATGCAAAGGGGACGAGCGTTTTTAATTTGAAAAAGGAGTGATAGCAATGACTGAAGAACTAGCATTTATTTTTCCTGATGGAGCAGAAAAATCCTTTCCAGCAGGAACTACAGGTGAGGATATAGCTGCTTCTATTTCATCAGGATTGAAAAAGCAGGCATTGGCAGTAAAACTAGACGGGATTCCATATGACCTAAGACGTGAATTGGACCATGGAGGAAAGATAGAAATTATTACGAATAAGGATGATGAGGGGATTGAAATCATGCGTCATTCGACAGCACATTTAATGGCGCAAGCAATAAAACGTCTGTATACTGATGTCAATTTTGGTGTCGGACCGGTTATCGAAGAAGGATTTTATTACGATATAGATATGGAGCATTCCATTACACCAGATGACCTCCCTAAAATAGAGAAAGAAATGAAGCGGATTGTCGATGAAGCTCTAGAGATTGAACGTATCGAAATTTCTCGTGATGAAGCGAAGAAAATGTTCAAGGATGACCACTTAAAGCAAGAACTCATCGATGCAATACCTGAGCATGAGCAAGTAACGATTTACAAACAAGGCGAATTTTTTGATTTATGCAGAGGAATTCATGTTCCATCTACAAATAAAATTAAGGCATTTAAGCTACTTAGTATCTCTGGAGCTTATTGGCGTGGTGATAGCAATAATCAACAGCTACAGCGAATTTATGGAACTGCTTTTGCCAAACAAAGTCAAGTCGATGAATATCTTCGTATTTTAGAGGAGCGAAAAGAACGTGACCACAGGAAGCTAGGTAAGGAATTGGATATCTTTACAGTTTCTCAGAAAGTTGGACAGGGTCTACCATTATGGCTTCCTAAAGGCGCAACGATTCGTCGTGTAATTGAACGCTATATTGTTGACTTAGAAGAGCGTCTCGGCTATGACCATGTATATACACCTGTATTAGGAAGTGTAGACTTATACAAAACGAGTGGACACTGGGATCATTATCAAGATGACATGTTCCCAGAAATGAAAATGGATAATGAAGAATTAGTGCTCCGTCCAATGAATTGCCCGCATCATATGATGGTTTATAAAAACCAATTATACAGTTATCGGAATCTGCCTGTACGAATTGCGGAATTAGGGACTATGCATCGCTATGAGATGTCAGGAGCTTTAGCAGGACTTCAACGCGTGCGAGCAATGACACTAAATGATGCCCACATTTTTGCCCGACCTGATCAGTTGAAGGATGAGTTTATTCGTGTTGTAGAGCTTGTCCAAAAAGTGTATGAGGACTTCGGCATAAAGGATTATTATTTCCGTCTTTCCTATCGTGATCCGGAAGACAAAGAAAAATATGTAGATAATGATGCAATGTGGAATAAAGCGCAGGCGATGCTAAAAGAGACAATGGAAGAAATGGAAGTTGATTATGTTGAGGCAGAAGGAGAAGCTGCTTTTTATGGTCCGAAGCTAGACGTGCAAGTAAAAACTGCTTTAGGTAAAGACGAAACACTGTCAACTGTACAGTTGGATTTTCATCTTCCAGAACGATTTGACTTAACGTATATTGGGGAAGATGGTAAAGAACACCGCCCTGTTGTTATTCACCGAGGTGTTGTATCGACAATGGAACGGTTTGTAGCATTTTTAATTGAAGAATATAAAGGGGCATTTCCAACATGGCTTGCACCAGTACAGGTTAAAGTGATTCCTGTTTCACCACGGGCTCATCTAGCGTATGCGAATCAAGTAGCCGATAAATTAAGACTTGACGGTGTACGTGTTACTGTCGATGAACGAGATGAGAAAATTGGCTATAAGATTCGTGAAGCACAAACACAGAAAATACCATTTGCTCTCGTTTTAGGAGATAATGAAGTGAACGAAGATGCGGTTAATGTCCGTCGTTATGGTCAAAAAGAATCGGAAACGATTAGTTTTGAGACATTTACTAATTTAATAAAGCATGAGATAGCTAATAAAGTAATGAACCGCTAAACGAACAAACATACAGGCCTGAGACATAACGAAAACGTCCTCTTCTATTTGTTGGTTCGACAATAGTTATTATAGTCCGATAGTATAGACTTCTGGGAGAACATGGCTGCATAAGCACCGTGCTCCAATAGATTCCGTGTTAGCTAAGGCATTTTCAACATTAATTGGGCTTTTGTTTTAACTTCGTATTTTTCCTATCTCCATTTATTAAGTCAAATAGCCTATTCCTATTGATTTTGAAAGAGGAATAGGCTGTTTTATATGAAATTGGAGATATAGTGGGATGTAATAGTAAGAGGAAAAAACAAAAAGAAATAGAACTACTATATAAAGAGAAGAATTGATCTGTAGCTACCTGCTTATATGTGTAGAAATAGAGACGATAAATCTCCGAATAAGTGAATAGGGGAGAGGACATGAGTGAAATTAATTAACCAAATTGCTGTTGGCAATACAGCTGAAGTTTATTTATTGGACAATAAAATTGTCAAGCTATTTCATAAGAACATACCGAAAGAAACATCTGAGTACGAAGCAACGAAACAACGTATTGCTTTATAATGTGGGCTTCATGTTCCAACCGTATTGGATGTAACAATCATTGATGGAAGACAAGCGATAATAATGGAATATATAAAGGGTAGTACGCTAGGGGAATTACTGGAAAAGGATAATAGTCTGTTGGTTGATTACATTTCCATTTCGGTTGATATTCAACAAAACATACATGCTGTCATTGCAGATTCAATGGAAACAATGTCTGTAAAGTTACAGCGACAAATTGAATCAACTGATTATTTAACGGACAATCAAAAGTTAAGGCTAATCCAAAAAATGAAATCAATCTCCTATGAACCTAAGCTTTGTCATGGAGATTACCATTTATTTAATCTGGTTAGCACAGCTAGTAACGTAACTATTTTAGATTGGGTTGACGCTAGTTCGGGGGATATCCGTGCCGATGTATATCGTACGTATCTTCTTTATTCACAACTCTCAATGGAATTAGCAGATACGTATGTATCTTGTTATTGTGAAAAGAGTGGATTATCCATCGACGAAATTTTTCAATGGGCTCCTATCATTGCTGGTGCAAGACTATCAGAGAAAGTTTCTTCTGAAAATAATGAGCGACTTATTGCAATCGTGAACCAGTATTGTCCATGAATCGATTACACCAAGAATAGGGAATGAAGTGTGTAATGAAATTGAATGGAGTGGTCGCTAATATGAAATTCACTTATTTTTGCGCGTTGCTGGGCAACTGTAGCAAATGAATGTTATGATAAAATTAATAGAGTTAGTACACAAAGGAGAAGGTTAAAAGAAAATGGATAACGGCTTCTTTACAAAAGTTTATCAGTTAGTAGAAAAAATTCCAAAAGGACAAGTAGCTACTTACTCGCAAATCGCTCGAATTTTAGAGCAACCTCATAATGCAAGGGTAGTAGGATGGGCCATGAATAAGGCACCTCAAGGACTACCATGTCATAGAGTTGTAAAGAAATCTGGAGAATTAGCCCCTAATTTTCTCAATCAAAGGACATTGCTTGAACAAGAGGGAGTTGCCTTTGATAAAAAAGGACGAGTAGTATTAACTAGCTGTAATTGGAATTTCTAATACGATGATATAAATTTCTTATTGATCTTTTTTGACAGTTTCTTTTATTTGTGTTACTATAATTAAGTTGAAAATAATTGAATGATCTGAGACAAGTAGAAGCACCCGCTTCTCACCTGATTGACGCCTGTTGGTAGTTGACTGGTTCCGACTCTTATATAAACGATTGGAGACGTGTGGGTGCATATATGCCCGCACTTTTTTCATGATAAAATTGACTTGTCGATAATGATCACAGCGTTAAACTTTTTTGGAGGTGGATGATAATTAGCAAAGATATGAATGTCAATGAAAAAATTCGTGCAAGAGAAGTACGGTTAATTGATTCAAATGGAGATCAGCTTGGCGTGAAATCTCGTCATGAGGCATTAGAGATAGCGCAAACGAGAAATCTTGATCTAGTGCTTGTTGCTCCAAATGCAAAACCGCCAGTATGTCGTATTATGGACTATGGGAAATACCGCTTTGAGCAACAGAAAAAAGAAAAAGAAGCACGTAAAAAGCAGAAAGTAATTAATGTCAAAGAAGTTCGCTTTACGCCTGGAATTGGTGACCATGATTTTGAAACGAAGCTAAAAAATGCTCGTAAATTTTTAGAAAAAGGCGATAAAGTAAAGGCTGCTGTTCGTTTTCGTGGACGTGCAATTACACACAAAGAGCTCGGCAGGGAAGTTTTAGATCGATTTGCTGAAGAAGTAAAAGATATTGCGACTATTGAGACGAAGCCAAAGATGGAAGGTCGTAATATGTTTATGATGCTTGCACCAGTGAACGAAAAGTAAATATACAGTTAAGAAGAAACTGTCAAATCAACAAAGCTGATGTTATAAGGAGGAAATCAACATGCCAAAAATGAAAACCCATAAAGGTTCTCAAAAACGCTTTAAGAAAACAGGTACTGGAAAACTAAAACGTGCACATGCTTACACAAGCCATATGTTCGCACATAAGTCTCAAAAACAAAAACGTAAACTACGTAAAAGTGCTACAGTATCTGCTGGTGATTTCAAACGAATTAAAACAATGCTTCCATATAAATAAGCATTACTATGTCAACTATTGATTTTTAAACTTTATTTTGATTTGTATTAGGAGGGAATTATTATGCCACGTGTAAAAGGTGGAACAGTAACGCGTAAACGTCGTAAACGCGTCCTTAAACTAGCTAAAGGTTATTATGGTTCGAAGAGAACGTTATTTAAAACAGCAAAACAACAAGTAATGAAGTCTGGTCAATATGCTTATCGTGACCGTAAACAGAAAAAACGTGAATTCCGTAAGCTTTGGATTTCTCGTATTAATGCAGCAGCTCGTCTAAATGATATGTCTTACAGCAAGCTAATGCATGGTTTGAAAGTTGCTGGAATCGATATTAATCGTAAAATGCTTTCTGACCTAGCTGTACATGATGAAAAAGCATTCTCTCAACTTGTAACAAAGGCGAAAGAAGCTTTAAAATAAATCGAAAAGAATCCATCTAAGGTATGGATTAGTAATAAGTATTAGGAAAAGACCAAATACTGCAATAATCGCAGAATTTTGGTCTTTTTTTTAAAATGAAAATTGAAAGTTGGTTGAGGGAATTGGCAAGTTTTATACCATATTTAATAGGTGTTAATGCAATTACTTTTTTGTTTATGGGATTGGATAAGCAAAAGGCAAAACAGCAAAAATATCGGATTCCGGAACGTACATTTTGGCTGCTTGCGCTTATAGGTGGATCGATAGGCGCTTGGCTGGGGATGCAGTCGTTCCGTCACAAAACAAAACATCGATCTTTTGTTATTGGCATACCAGCTCTATTCCTAGCCCAAGTAGTAATAATAATTAGCTATTCCTTCCTCTAGATGTCATAAAGGCTCGTCTCTTGTCATATACATGTACTAATGCGCGTCCTAGCGTTTATAATAGCACAGCATGAGGAGGAGGCGGGTTATGGAGGGCTTCGGAAATTATTTAATGGCTGTTATGGAGACAGGGGGGTTATTTGCTCCTTTATTGTTTATTAGTTTTCATTTATTAAGGCCCTTATTTTTTCTTCCAGTAGTTTTTATTTGCATCTCAGGCGGAATTCTTTTTGGAGCGGTAGCAGGTACATTATATTCCTTAATTGGGATCACCTTATCCAGTATTTTATTTTATTTCATTGTAAATAAAATGCCAAAATCAATAAAGAAATTTATGAAGTTAAAATCAAAAATAGTTGGCCAACGATCCGCATTTACAACTTCACAAATCGCACTACTACGACTAATTCCATTTATACACTTTCATTTACTATCATTATGTCTATTAGAGGTATCAGCTGGATTTAAAGATTACACGAAATCATCCTTATTATCTAACATTCCATTGGCATTCGTATATACTTCCATTGGCCAATGGATTTCGAATTTAACTCCTCTTTATATCTTCGTGTTTCTAGTTGTATTGCTACCATTTCTTTATTTACTGCGTAGAAAGGAAATTATAATTAAATGGCAAGAATTCTTCCCTGTCCATACAAAAGAAAGTATATGATTCATGATTAGCGGCACACACGATGAATAAATGATGTGTGCCGTTTAATCCATTATAAATAATTTATTGATTGGATGTTTCCACTCAATATCTGCATATGGGTAACGAATTAATATCTCTTTTTCTAAGAAATATAAATCATCTCTTGTCAATCCTCGTAACTCTAAAGAGTCTTTAACTGTTACGTGAATATTAACAACCTCAAATGCATCTTCTGTTGTTCCTACGTACTTCTCTCCTTCAAACAAGCAGCCTTTATATACGAATTGAACATTCTTTTTACTGTTATTTGGTTCATCCAAAAAATAAAACTTATGCTCAGCTTTTGCAATAAGAAGTCGTCGTTGAGGATTTCTATAGTATTGTACCCACGTATATATGAGTAGTGCAAGTGCAATAAAGATAAGAATGCGAAATAAAATTACGATCATACAACCGTCTCCCTGATTATTATTACCCTATTATACGTACTATACTGTTCGTAGGTTTCACTATTTTTATGGATTCATGATACAATCGTAAAAAAGAGAAAAGAGGGGACAAATTGAATTGGAAAGAATTATACAATATGCAAACAGAATTAGATAGTTATATCGAAAAAAACAATAACATTAAGAAAGAAGAGGTATTTAAAGATAAGGTTTTAGCACTACTAGTTGAACTAGGAGAGTTAGCAAATGAAACTAGATGTTTTAAGTTTTGGAGTAATAAACCTAGAAGTGAAAAATCAGTAATTTTGGAAGAATATGTAGATGGTATTCATTTTATCTTGTCTTTAGGTATAACGAAAGGGTACTACTATCAAGGAGAGGCTCTCCCCAGTGTAGATGAAACGGAGACAGAATTATTCTTACGTATGTTTACAGTCTGTGATGCATTCTACCGAGATCAAAATGAATATACATATGATCAACTATGGAGAACGTACTTACAGTTAGGTAGTGCACTAGGTTTTTCTGAAAAAGATGTTAAGCATGCATATTTAGAAAAAAATAAGGTAAATTATACCCGGCAGCATGAAGGCTACTAGGACTAATGACGATCAAATATTTTGTACTTTCTGCCAATGAAGGTATAATAAATATATATCAAGTTATGAGGTGATGTACATATGGCAAAACAAGATGAAACATTAACGATGCTAAAGGAACTTACGGATGCAAAGGGTATCCCAGGAAATGAAAAAGAACCAAGAAAGATTATGAAAAATTACATTTCTCCATATGCGGATGAAGTTTTCTATGATAACCTAGGAAGCCTAATTGCTCAGAAAACAGGTGAGGAGAATGGACCTAAGATCATGGTTGCCGGTCATTTAGATGAAGTAGGGTTTATGGTAACTCGAATTGACGATAATGGTTTTATTTATTTCCAAACAGCTGGTGGCTGGTGGAGTCAAGTTATGCTTGCACAGCGTGTTACAATTATGGGGAGTAAAGGTGATGTTACGGGAGTTATAGGTTCCAAGCCTCCACATATTCTTTCAGCTGATGCTCGTAAAAAGCCAGTAGAAATTAAGGACATGTTTATAGATATTGGTGCATCTAGTAAAAAAGAAGCAGAAGATTTTGGTGTGAAACCTGGAGATTCGATCGTACCATATTTCGAATTTACACCTTTAAAAAATGAGAAGTTGTTGTTGGCTAAAGCATGGGACAACCGTATCGGCTGTGCGATTGCAATTGAAGTGCTAAAGCAACTGAAGGATTCAGAACACCCGAATATTGTTTATGGAGTTGGTACTACTCAAGAGGAAGTTGGGCTTCGTGGTGCAAAAACAGCTGCTCATGCCATTGAACCAGATATCGGCTTTGGAGTTGATGTAGGAATTGCTGGAGACACTCCTGGCGTCCCTGATCATGATGCTGATAGTAAATTAGGAAAGGGACCACAAATTGTATTATATGATGCGTCTATGGTATCCCATAAGGGTGTGCGAGACTTTGTTGTGGAAACGGCTGAAGAAAACAATATCCCTTACCAGTTTACATCTATGGCAGGAGGAGGAACAGATTCAGGTTCTATCCACTTAACCGCCAATGGTGTACCTTCTTTATCCATTACAGTAGCTACTCGTTATATTCATACGCATGCTGGAATTTTGCATCGTGATGACTTTGAAAACACTGTAAAATTAATTGTAGAGACAATTAAGAAGCTAGATAGAGACAAGGTTAATGAATTAATTTTTGATTAAGAACAAAAGCGAATGTGCTTGATTTCTGGGTACTAGAGCTGGAAGCAGCACAACACGCCCAGATCATTCCACAGGCTCAAATTTTATAATTTCCTAAACTATGAAAAAGAAGCTGAGACAAAAGAATGAAATAACAATAAAAAACGAACGATAAAAAATTAGGTACCGACCCCCTGAAGTTAGAGTGAAAAATCTAATTTCAGGGGGTGTTTTTGTGGCTAAATATAGTGAAGAATTTAAAGGGAAGGTTGTCACC
>NZ_BAAACY010000054.1:0-59450 GCF_039521925.1 Virgibacillus salarius
AACCATATTTGGGCAGTAAAGTGTTTCAAATTAATAAGCAGAAATTGTGTCATTTTACTTGACGGTCACAGTTGATCCTGAGTCTGCTTATTCTTGAATATATCGGTCGTGTTCTTCGCTAGATCTCGTCCATCCTTTTTTGACACAGTTTTTTATCGAGTGCTTCAAATCGATAAATATCTTTTGTAATAGCTACAATTGTTAATTTTTTAGCAGTTACAAGCGCTTATGAACCTTGAAAGTATATTAATTATTTGTGCAGTTTTACGTTTAGCTCATTCAATAAGTTCATTCTGGATGAATCTGTTAAACATAGATAATTTATTACTCAGTTAGAGAAACAATGATGAGGAAGCTGTAGCGAAAAAGTAAATGGTAACCTAACCTCTCTAATTTGTTTCGCGAAAGAAAAATGTAAAGGTACACCTTCCATAGTTAGACGATAATAGGAGGTTTATCCTGCATCTAACTGACAGTAAGTCCCCCACTTCTCAAGAAATAAAGTGAAATCAATATGGATAAGTTTGGGATCAATAAAACTTCCACTGATTGAAGCTTCACTTTATAAAGTCTAAAAAAATGTGCGAAGAAACGATGCATGAAATCAAAATTTTCTGTGACAACTACGATTGATTTATTTATCCCGCATATAACTGGCAGTAAGCCCCCGCCTCAAACAATAAAATGAAATCAAAATTGGTAAGCGGGGATCGACTGCCAGTAAATGTCCGATTAGTTGAACTTTATAGTGAATGAATAGCTTAACGATTCATATAATGAAGCAATAGGACAAGTTTGCGAGGAGAATGGAAAATGACAATTTCAATGTTTGTAATCATACTAGTTATTGCTTTACTTTCAGCCTTCATTATCTGGAATACAATATATTATCGAAATAAGATTGCTGTGATGTCTGGGATGATGGTGGCAATGGCCCTTGGAATGAGTGCTGGATTAGCTATTGGTGTAATCATAGGAGCCTTTCTATCTGGGAATTTGTTTGATTCGACAGTGATTGGAATGCTAGTAGGAATGGCTACTGGTTATTTGGCTGGTATGCCAATAAGCATGTTGGCAGTAATTGATGGGGCTTTAGCGGGTATCATGGGAGGGATGATGGGAGCTATGCTAGGGGATATGATTGCTACAGAAAACCAGGAGGCAATGATTCGAATCATAGTTGCATTGTTTGTAGGTACCGTGCTCATTCTTTATTATTTAATGAAGCAAGAATCTACTACAAAAGCAAGTGGCTGGTTCCTCCATCCCTTAACACTTATTGTGATAATTCCCCTATTTTTAATGGCGTATCAGCAATTAGGTCCGGTTATGCCTTATTCAGCCAATGATTATAACAATAGCCATAGCCAGCTTCAGGCAAAGCATCTACAGATAGAGGCTGATGAATATACGTTTTTGCCAAACCGAGCGACGGTAGCAGTTGGAGAAACAATAAATCTTGTCTTAGCTAACCGTGGGACGATGGAGCATCATTTAGTAATTATCGGATTGAAAGCACAGGGTACATCCTCTGCTCATCATCAGGAATCGAATTATTCGATTCAGCTGCATAGTGATGCGGGTGAGAATCAAGTTACTACATTTACCCCGCTTATACCAGGTACATATCGTTATATTTGCACGATCCCCGGACATAAAGAAGCGGGGATGGAAGGTGAGATAGAGGTGACACTATAAGAGAATTTGATAATTGTCATGAACGTTATACTTATTGTATGGTATGATCATATTAACTATAAAACTAATGTTGATAAGTGTGGGATCAACTGCGTAAATGTCGGTCATACCCTTGAGGTACGAACAATCCGTGGGAGCTAACAAAACTCCTGCAGATTGAAGTTTCACTTTATACGAAAATAAATTTAAATAAGTAAACGAAGCTTAAAAGAAAAGGAGAGGTTTGTTTGCAGAAGCTACTGTTATCCGTTACTGTAATCCTATTCCTTTTTGGTTGCTCCAATGAAGAAAGTAATGATCATACCAAAAATGAAAGCGTTGTATCTGAGGGTGTAGATGAAAATGCTTCTGAAACGCTCTCTTTCGAGGAGCAAATTCAAAAAGTAATAAAAGCAAATAGCTATAATCCCGAAGATATTGTCGATTATGATCTTAAACAAGACTACATTTATGTATTTTTGTATAATCCTACAAATGGATTAAGTCCAGCGATTTTAAAAAATGAAAAAGACAAGCTTGTTTGGATAAAGAGCTGGGATGCTATTCAAGCAAGTTCCCTTAGCGCAGGGGATGCACCGATTGTTACTATCGTTCAACCAGAGGACGCCGATGTGAAAGATGTTAAAATCTTTGGCAAATCAGCAAGAATGACTAAGTTCACAATAGAAATTACGGAGGATTTTTCAAAAGAAGTCAAGTATTGGGTTTATTATTCAAAGCAACCTGACGAAGTCCTTGATAATATTACTGAAAACATTGAATATATGAAATGATAATTAATACGTCGCAAATTAAATAATAGCTTGATAGTTAAGACGGATTAGTACTTTCTTAATGTTGTTAAACATGGGAAAAGTGTCTTGTTGTAAATTCACAATCCTGACGATTCCCCAAAAAGGTTTTCCTTTTTGGGCCTAATTATACTTTTATTTCATTCTTCTTTACATGCCCATGCATCAACATCCACTTTAAATGGAGGAGCGGCTAAAGCTACTACAAACACCATTGTTGTTCAAGGTAAATACTCCCCTAGGAATTCACCAATCATCTCTCTTCTTTTGCCTGCATCCATTTCTCCAACAATATAAAACACAAGTTTAGTGAGATCCTTTACATCCATATTTGCCTCTTGTAAATTAAGTTTTATATTTTGAAAAGCCAATTTTAACTGTTCTGAGGAATCTTCTGGTACATTCCCCTTAACGTCCATACCAAGTTGACGGATAAAGTCAGCCACCTCATATTTCCTGTTGTCTCTATTTGATGGTTATATGGTGCTAACGGTTTATGAACGCTTTCAGGATTTCTAACTACTTTCATTTTAAATCCGCCTATTATTAATAGATTTTTAAATTATTGTATATTACTTTCTTTACTCAGAAAACATATGGCACTAAAGTATTATCCCTTTAAATTTATATCTAAAATTTGCTTATGCAATATTGGTTCTCCATATTCTCCTTCATATTGAGTACCCTCTTTTTTATGTAGTCAAATTTTAGTCATCGGCTTGAACAATCCGTCAACCTGTAGCTTTCACAACTGACTCCTTTTTTTACCAATATGCTGTAAGTTAATATCTCATCTGTTATCACTATTAGAACGTTAGGTAACAACCTTTGCATATGATACAATCTTACTTAGTAATGGACGTTAGAGAGAAGCAGGCGATACTAGTGGATATCAAACTAACTCATAAAAAAATAGAAGAAATGTGCGGAACATCCTCCTTGAAAAAAGGAGTCTCTTTTTTTCGAGCAAATAAAGTGACCTTAAACACCTATACGGACAATTACTGTGAGGCAACAGTTACTGGTAACGAAGACTTTCAGGTATCCATCGAAAGAACAGATAAAAATGAAGTACATACAAGCTGTAGCTGTCCGTCGTTAGCCTCATTTTCAAAGAATTGTCAGCATATTGCCGCTGTCTTGCTGGCGATAGCTGATCGACAGCAGGAGAAGCAGGCGAATCTTTCGAACCAACAGCTAGCAGAAGGATTTATCAATATGTTTGATCAGCGTACTGCTAGGCCTAGTGGTAGACAACGGCATTTTGAAGATAGACAGGTGCTTTCTCTTGGCTTTAATTGTGAAATAATCTCAAATAGCAAAGGGCAGAGCATGATTGGTATTGGCATACAGTTAGGTGCGGAGCGAATACAACATGTTCGCGATTTTCTGTCGGCTGTGGGAGAAGGAAATCCCTATTTTCTACCTTCTTATGATCCAGAGCTTCATTGTTTTACCAATGATAAAGATGCAGTGCTGCAGCAGTTGATTCAGGTGATGATGGATGAGAATGTCTATGTAAGTACCGCACACATGCAAAGGGAGGATCTCTTACCGATTCCTACGACTGCTTGGCAACAATTGCTGCCATTACTTACCGGATTATCAGATGTAACACTTCATATGAATAGAAAAGCATTCGTAGGTCTGCGTATAGAAAGGGAGGCCCTGCCAATCCAATTTTCTGTGAAAGAAACGAATACTGGCGATGGTTTTCTGCTAGAAATAGACGGGCTTAATCGTGTAGAAATCCTAACTATATATCAAATGGTTCTGTTTGATCGCAGTTTCATGCCTTTGGATCGGGAGGATATGACGTATTTGGGAGAGCTTAAGCAAATGCTACATGCAACAAAAGCAAAGCATATATTGATCACTACTGAACAGGTTGCAGTATTTATGGAAAACGTCGTTCCTAGACTACGAAAATTAGGTTCCTTACATTTGTCTGCTAAATTATCATCTGTTCTAACCCAAACACCACTTCGTGGCAAGCTGTATTTGGATCGTGTAAAAAATAGACTATTGGCAAGTATCGAGTTTCATTATGAAAATATCGTGATTAATCCGTTAGAGAATCGTCCTATTCCAACGGGTACGATGATTATTAGGGATAGGGAGAAGGAGGAGGCTATCCTCCAATGGATGGAGGACAGTCAATTTGCTGTTACAGAAGAAGGATACTACCTGCATAATGAAGCACTCGAATATGAATTTTTATATCATAAACTCCCGAAGCTACAGAAGCTGGTCAACGTCTATGCGACGTCAGCGGTTCGAGCTCGGGTTATAAAGAGCCCTGTTCCGCCAAGAATTAAAGTGAAGGCACATAAGGATAGGATGAATTGGCTGGAATTTAAGTTTGAAATTGAAGGTTTTCCGGAACAAGATATTCGCGATTTGTTAGCGACGCTTGAAGAAAAAAGAAAGTATTATCGGTTACGAGATGGTTCTCTACTCACGTTAGAAACAAGTGAATTTGAAGAAATACAGCGATTTTTACAGGCAGTTCCAAATCAGGATGATGATCTAGAAGCAGGACTACATGTACCAGTAACCAAAGGATTTGAACTATTGGATGCTGCTTCCGATATAGTCTTTACCTTAGAGGAATCGTTCCGGCAGTTTTTGAAGAGGATAGAGAATCCTGATCTAAATCAATATCCGATCCCAGCACGTTTACAGTCGGTGTTACGTGAATATCAAAAGTATGGATTTCGTTGGATGAAAACACTGTCCAGCTATGGATTTGGTGGGGTTTTGGCAGATGATATGGGGCTAGGGAAAACGATGCAAAGTATGACGTTTATACAGTCAGAGCTTAACACAATTCGAAAACGTGGTCTTCCCGTATTAATCATTTGTCCATCTTCGTTAACCTATAATTGGCTTCATGAATTGAATATGTTTACCCCGGAGATCCAAGCAGCTATTATCGATGGCAATCAAAAGACGCGCGTGGAAAAACGTAAACGGATTATGGAAATGGATGTTGTGATTACCTCGTATCCGCTTTTACGCAGAGATATACATTGGTTTGAGAAGCAGCTCTTTCACACTATATTTTTTGATGAAGCACAAGCGTTTAAGAATCCAGTGACGCAGACAGCTAGGGCGGTAAAGAAACTTCAGGCCGATTATCGTTTTGCTCTAACGGGAACACCAATGGAAAATAACCTAGAGGAATTATGGTCCATTTTTCACGTCGTCTTTCCTGTGCTTTTTCAGGGATTGAAGGACTTTCACAATCTAACGAGGAAACAGATTATCCGACGAATGCGCCCATTTTTACTTCGTAGAATAAAAAAAGATGTGTTAGCAGAGCTGCCGGAAAAAATGGAGGCGATAGAATCTATAGAGTTGTTGCCTGATCAAAAAAGGCTTTATGCAGCTTACTTAGCGAAGCTGCGGCAGGATACCTTAAAGCACTTAGATAGAGATACATTACGGAAAAATCGTATCAAAATACTTGCCGGATTAACAAGGCTCCGTCAGATTTGCTGCCATCCAGGATTATTTGTTGAAGGCTATAAAGGTTCCTCAGCAAAATTAGAGCAGCTTAAACAGCTGATCAAAGAGTCAAGTCTTGCCGGTAGAAGGGTATTGATCTTTTCTCAGTTTACGAAAATGCTAGATCTGATAGGGAAAGATTTAGTACATCAAGGGATTCCTTATTTTTATCTAGATGGAGAGACGCCGTCAAAAGAACGAGTGGACCGATGTCGTCGGTTTAATATGGGAGAACGTGATTTCTTTCTTATCTCTATGAAAGCAGGGGGAACGGGTCTTAATTTAACAGGTGCTGATACAGTGATATTATATGATATGTGGTGGAATCCAGCAGTAGAACAGCAAGCTGCTGACCGCGCTCATCGCATGGGACAAGAGAATGTCGTGCAAGTGATTAAGCTAGTTTCAAAGGGTACCATTGAGGAAAAAATGAATGAACTACAAGCGAAGAAAAAGCATCTGATTGAAGAAATGATTGATCCCCAGAATAAATTAGCCTCATCCATTACTGAGGAAGATATTCGTGAGATACTGATGTTCTAGGAAATCAACTATATAGGAACTTATTCGAGAACAAAAGCGCAAGCGCCCGATTAGAAATGTAATGACTGGAGTGCGGTGATAAAAGGAATCAAGGTGAGCTTGGAACCGATGATGACTTAGAGGGCGATTCGTGAAGTAGACTAGTTTGTGGGTGCTGGCGCTGGACGTGGCTCAACACGCGTCTATGTATCCGCACGGGAAAATTTTATAAATTCCTAGACTACAAAAAAAGACTGGGACAAAACACAACTTCTTTGTTTAAAATACGAATAATCATGTTGTCCATAGGAGTATCATCGCTCACCGTGAAACTATACGCGCTTTCAGCGGGCACGGACTCAGCTAACTTGGTAAAGAAAAACACGTTACCACGTGGAGCTTCGGACTCGTGCTGTTCCCGCCGAAGTCTCGCTTATTTCAAGTGCTAAATGAATGATTCTAATCAAAAAACGAACGATAATTAATTTCAACTAATTATCGTTCGTTTTAATTGTTTCTTTATTCGTTTGTCTCAGCCTCTTTGTTCCACCTAAGCTTTTTGAACGCTAGCAGCTTGCGGTCCGCGAGCACCTTGCTCAACATCAAAAGTAACTTTTTGACCTTCGTCTAAAGATTTAAACCCTTCACTTTGGATTGCAGAGAAGTGTACGAATACATCGTCATTACCTTCGCGCTCGATAAAACCAAACCCTTTTTCTGCGTTAAACCATTTAACAATACCTTGTTCCATTATGTTGCCTCCTAGTGCGTTCTCGCACATTATATTACTATCCTTGCCCAAAGCGAATCTCAAGACGAAAAGTGATTACTTATGCTATCCTTTACACCGAACAAAAATAATTAAATCTTATTATATCATTTGATTATTAAAAAAGCAATAGAGGAACTGATTTGCCGTATTAAAAATTAGTAATGGGATAAGGGTTTTGAGGATTCATGGAAGAAAGAGATGAAATTACGATCAACCGAACCGATATTCATGTGCTATCATTTAAGCTCACAGGCAACAGGTTAGTTTGATGATGATATATTGCAATAGAAAAAGCTACTCCTCTTTTAAAGAAGTAGCTCGTTGTGGTGTTGGGCAATAAAGAGTTCGTTTTTGCTAATGTTTTGCCTTTGTTCCACCTATTCTTATTGCAAGTTAGTTCCTTGTTGAGGAACGGTTGTGTAGCTGTTTAGCATTTGGTTCATATCCTGTTGGCTTAGCTGAGGTACTTGGTAGTACCCATGCTTGTTTTGATAAAGGAATATTTCATAACTTAGCTCAATAAAGTTCGGAACGGTATCGGCGATTACACGGCGTAAGACCGGGTTGGTCATTTCCACCGCAGTCATCGCTAGTAGAGAAGTTAGGGATTTTGTTTGTCCTAGCATGTAAGCGGAAAGCCCTTGATCAGAAAGCTCATTAATTGAGGCGTTTGGTTTTTTAGGCTGCCCTGGCTTGATGCCATAGACGGTATTGTTGTTCTGCTCCATTTCGTATTGTTGTGTCGGGACTTGTGGATCTTGTCCTGTCTGGAACGCTTGTACAATTGTATTGTATGCTTGTGTAACAAATGTCGATTGGCGTTGTAGGATTTCCTTTAACTCCGGATCTTGAATGTGCTGATCGTACATTTGATATTGATCGAGCATGCTAATGATGCCAGCAATTACCTCATGCGCATCAAATAATTCATGTCCTCCATGGTTTTGCATCGGCTGATTTTGTGGCATGTTGCTGGGCTGCTGTTGATTTCCTTGTTGATTCATATTATTCATATTTTCCATCCTAATACCTCCTATGTTAATTTTGTCCATGCTTAGATTCTCCGATTTAGGAATTTTCATGTATAAATGTCATTTTTTCTTTTCGGTATATCCTCCACATAAATTTTTTTCGAGTTGGAAACGATAAGATGAATACATAATAGAAGGTAGGATATGCCATGTTAGCATTTGAGCCTAATTGTTGGTCGGAGCATGATGTGTTGGAAACGGTGCTAGTATGTGCACCATCAATGGTAAGTATTCCAGATATAAAGACAGCTGAGGAAGTACAGTGGAGTGCGCCTGTTAATTATAAAAAAGCACATGAAAATTTTCTTGAATTGAAAGCAGCTTTACAAAATGCCGGCGTTCAGGTTATTGATTATTCAGCGTATTTAACTAAAGAGGATCAACAGCTAAGTGACCAACTCATCAATCGTTTTTTTGTGAGAGATTTAGCCTGTGTATTTGGGAATACCATTCTACCTGGAGAAGCAGGTACGTCGATGAGACGTCCAGAATATGTACAAGCACATGTATTAATGGACAAATGGTTTCCAAATTCCTTTAGAATGCATGAAAATAACTACATAAAAGCACTAGAGTATGGGGATGTGCTTTTGCTTAATCGAGATGCCGTTTGGATTAATGTTGGCATGCGGACAAGTATAGAAAGTGTGGAGCAGATAAAGCAGAGTATATTTGCTGCGGGTTTTTCTGAAATAGGAATTATTAGCTTACCAAGACGTACAGATACACTACATTTAGATATGAATTGCAATGTAGCTAGTAAGGATGTGGTCGTGTCCAAAAGCTTCGTTCGCCATTTTCCTATTCATGTTTGGACAGAGCGAGCATCAAGATATGAGATGCCAGAGCAATTCCTAAATCGTCATGGTTTTGAGGTTTACTGGCTTGAAGAATATAATACGATTCCTGATATTAATTTTCTTAATCTTAATCCAGAAACCATTCTTATTAGTAAGCAAGCACATAAACAAAGGTTAAGAAGTCATCCGAAATTACAAAGGAAGAACATCATCGAAATTGAAGTTACTGAGTTAGAAAAGGCTGGTGGAGGCATACGTTGCATGACGCTCCCCCTTCAACGGAAAAGCTCAATGTAATAATCTTATGGGGGGTGACGCTGTTGATGCGTAGAAGTAGGGGGAATATGAAGTGGTGGCAGCTGTCTCTGCTTGGCGTAGGCTGCACCATAGGAACGGGCTTTTTTCTTGGCTCCAGTATTGCGATCCAAAAAAGCGGCCCAGCTGTTTTAATTCCATTTATTTTGGCGGCAATAGGAACGTACATCGTGTATGATGCATTAGCAAAGATGTCTGTGGAGCATCCAGATAAGGGTTCGTTTCGCGTTTATGCCAGACGAGCCTTTGGGAGATGGGCCGGATTCAGTAATGGCTGGGTGTATTGCATATCTGAAATGTTGATTATGGGCAGTCAGCTCATTGCATTAGGCATCTTTACGCAATTCTGGTTTCCTAGCATACCCTTATGGTTGCTGGCTGCGATTTATTCGGTACTAGGGTTGCTTGTTATTTTAACTGGTATGAAAGGCTTTGAGAAGTTTGAGAACGTATTTGGCGTTGTGAAGACAGCAGCTATTCTCATGTTTATTATTGTCGCCATTACGCTTATTATCCGGGGATTGATCGGTGAAGCAACGCTTCTTGAAAAAGATGGTAATTTCTTTTTCCGAGGGTACCTTGGGAATGTGGAATGCTATGCTTTATGCGTTTTACGCTTTTGGAGGAATAGAGGTTATGGGTCTATTAGTTGTTGATTTAAAAGAGCCAAAGTCTGCGCCGAAAGCAGGCAGAATTATGATAATAGGACTTACATTTATTTATGTAATGTCGCTTGCACTTGCTTTGTCGCTAGTTTCCTGGCATGAAATAAACCCAGATGAAAGCCCGTTTATAACAGCGCTTTCCACTTTTCATGTCCCTTACGTAACAGACATATTAAATGGGATCTTAATCATTGCTGGTTTTTCAACAATGGTAGCAGCTCTTTATGCAGTAGTAACGATTTTAACATCCCTTGCAGAGGATCACGATGCACCAGCACGGATCGCTAAAAAGGGGAAGTGGAAAATTCCGATACCAGCTTTTTTATTTACCGCAGCAGGTCTTTTTATTTCAACGATTATTGCAATTTTATTGCCAGAGAAAATCTTTGAATATGTGACGACTGCTGCTGGCTTAATGCTGATTTATAATTGGGTATTTATTTTAGCGACGTATACGAAGCTAATGCAGCCATCAGTGATGGATTGGATCAAAACAACAATAGGTATGCTACTCATTACTGTCACAGTTTTGGGCACCGTGATGGAGAAGGCAAGTAGGGTAGGGTTTATCGTGAGCTTGATTTTTCTGTTACTCATTGCCATTGCTGCTAGTATCATTCATAAACGAAGGCAATATTGAACCATGAGGACTAAAGTGTTTGCATCAAAAAAACGATCAACTAGCAAGAATGGTTCACATATGAAAGTGTCTCCGGAAACTATACTCTGCTTTCATCGGTCGGCTGGTGAGCCTTCTCATGGTGCGAGCTTTAGGGTTTCATCACAGCCTTTCCTTCTGCACGTCTCTACGTTTCCGGAGATAGCGTAGTTGATTGTTCGTCTTTAGAATGGAGCTTAAGGAGTTATGTGTCCCTAACAGATTATCAATCTCTTTCGCGAAATTTCTGGTAGAATCTGTAACAGAATATGAAATAAAGCAAAAGATATAAATTATCGTGGCTGCTCGTATTAATATCATCAGACAAATAATACATTAAGAGAGCTTTTGCGTTGAATTGACTTTCACTGTATCTTCATATTTTATCTTTGTTGATATCCATATCAAAATAGCAGCCATAATCGTAAAGATAAGCAAAGTATGGCCATTTTCTATACTCCAGCCAATCAAAAGAGATATTATCGCTCCACCAAAACTAGCAGCGGCTATAAATATACTCGTAACCTCATCAACATATTTCCCAATGATAATAGAGCTCAATGTCAAAACGATAGGGAATATCCCCGCAATACTGAATGCGATTAGGAAAATATTTACTAACTGTAGTAACGGGTATGCAATATAAGGAAAAAGATTCAAGAAAACGATCAATAACAAACAGCTTACAATTAGATAGTTTGAATAAGTAATCTTTTTACTCAAATTCCCGATAACTAATCTCCCTAATACAATCCCACTCCAGAAAACAGATACACTAATTAAGCTATAATTCTCAAAGCCTAGATTTATCATGATTACGGGTAAAAAATTCGCCAGGTTCGTTTCAATTCCTGCATATAAAAAAGCAAAACATGCAATTAAAAATAAAAATTTAAATTTTCTCGGATGATGAATAAAGTGTTGAATAACTTTATTATTATCCGGTGCTATATGAAATTGATGTTTCATGTCGTTTATTTCAAATTGATTTTTTGACAATAAGATAGACCATCCGACTAGCATCACTAGTAGTAGGGAAAAAAGAACGTAGAAAGGTAAGAACCAGTTTTCTATGTCTATAAAAATATGTACCAAAATAGGGAAAGTAAATGCACCTAACCCGAAAAATACTTCTAATTTACTCATTTTTTCTACATTATCTTTGTGAGTTGCTATGATTAAAGAGCCTATTGTCGTTTCTAGAGTTCCAGCACCATACCCTAATAAAAACATCATGATACCAATATAGTACCAATCCTTTATGATAAAGAATCCGCTCAATACAAGGATTAAAACGATTAAACCAAACGTAATGACCTGAAGATGGTTATATCTTTTTACGATCATTGGAGATAGTATTACCCCATTTACAAAACCGAAAAACTGAAAAAATATAATAACAGATAGGTCATTTGCTGCAATGTTGAAATAATCTAATAAGTATGGTGTGAGGCTTCCTATACTTATATGAATTACACCAACTACGAAGTAAAACATACATCCGAAGATGAATATCCCTCTCACGGTATCACTCCTATTGAAAAAACAGGGACTTTTAAATCCCTGTTTTTTATTGGTTCAGGAAATTATAAAATTTGCCTGTGTGGATACATAGGCGCGTATTGAGCTGCGTCCAGTTCCAGCGCCCAGAAACGATGCGAATTCACGAAACCCCTAATCTAAATCAACATCGGCTCGCAAGCTCACTGTGATTCCTTTACCTTCGTTGATTCGCTCCAGTCCTACGTTTCGCTTGTGCTTTTGTTCTTTAACTCGTTACAAGCTCCTGATATTTGTTTGTTTTTTCCTTCTGGAAGAACATCTCTAATATTTCTTGAGAACGATATCCATCTGCAAAAGTTGGTATATCGACTAAAGGTTTCTGGTTTGCTTTGTTAATCCATGCAATTAACTCATTTCTAAATGAATCAGCCCACCCATAAAACTCAGTTGGAGGGTTGTATAGTAAAGTAGGCGGTACGGAATATTCTTCCTTGTCTATACCAGCTTTTAATTCATATACAAGAGGATTTTTGGTATGATATTTAAATTCCTTTTTATGACCAATAACCTCTATTCCAAAACCGCATTCTTCTATATCAGATATTTTCGAAGTAATTAAGTTAACAAAAACTTGGTTTTCCAGCTGTCCGAAGACTTCAGCATAATCATCTACGTGTACATGTTTATCTTCTTTTGTTTTAACATTTGTTTCTATTTTGACATTTACGGTTTCTTCTTTGAAGTTACTTTTAAATAAGTACCAAATTAAATCAATAAGGTGAATTCCCAGATCTCCTAGCGTTCCACTTGTTTTTTTACTATTAGCGTCGTCCCTCCAAGTATACTTTTTTCTCCTTAATGCACTGTTCTTTTTAAAATGAATTTTTATTGCTAGTACGTGCCCGAGTTCGTTACTGATAATTAGGCTTTTAAGGATATTAACTATTTCTAAATAGCGGTAGTTAAAACCCATAACAGCTAAGGCGCTGTTTTGTTCTGCCGTTTTTCTCATTAGGTTCGCTTCTTCAATAGATATTGCCATGGGCTTTTCGCATAATACATGCTTATTTTCATACAATGCCTGTAATGTATGTTCCTTATGACAAAAGTTCGGAGATGCAACGATAATACCATCTACATCTTGCATCAGCTCAGCGTAATCAGGATATGATTTTCCACCGAAGCTTCTTACAAATTGTTCAGAATGATGATTATTTATGTCATGTACACCAACTAGTTCAACATCTTTAATAGTAGATAATGCTATTGCATGTGCTTTAGCTATACCTCCAGCCCCAACTATCCCGATTCTTTTCATCATTATTCCTCCTAATTATTTAACGTACTGTCAAAAGTTTCCTTATAAAAACGTACTGCTAATAAACGAGGTTATTTATGAGGTGACCCGCAATCCAATAAAAGGATGTAACTAATAGTACCTTCATGTAATGAACCCGTTCGTAAATCATTTCCAAAAATAGAAATCGATTAACGTCAAGACGCTGCCGTTTGCGTCTGTCATGTTGTTTTCATAAAACTTTTTACACTACCTTATTGAATAATTGATTTTAAAGTATTCATGATACCTTGAGAATATGGACCAGTAGATATATGCGTGTGATTATCCTTAGCCTCTTTAACTGCATTTTCTACTAAGTAACCATGTTTTACCGCTTTTAGCATTTTTAAGTCGTTTCCACTATCACCAAATGCAATAGCATATTCTGGATGTACTTTATATTTTTCTAACATAAACCTCACAATTTCATCCTTCCCAGTACCTGTTGGGATGAAATCTATATCGTAACTGTCTTCCGGATCCCCAGCAAGCGGGTTGCAACGGTTGATATTTACGTTAAGACCAAATTTCTTAACAACTTCTTTAATCTTTGATAAATTCCTCTTATCCATCTTTGTATCCATGGAAGATCGATAGTAAAAATTTTTTTTATAACGAGAACTTCCTAATTGGGTTTGTGGACTTAATTCAATGTCTTCCTTGTTTAATAGAGATATGATCTCATCAATATTTTTTTTGTTAAAGTTTGTTTGGTCGATGGTTGACTGCCAATCCAGATCTTGTAGAAGAAAATTATGGTCAAGAAAATAGGTGATTTCTGTTCCTAGATCACTAGCGATAAAATGAGGAAATGACCTGAAATTCCCTTTTTCCATTTTATGCAATACAGATTCCAAGCTGCTTCCTGTAACCCATCCAATTAATAGTAATCCTTGCTGGCTTTTCTCCTCTAAGTAATCTTCAAGTTCATACAATGCCTTTTGTCTTTCATTAGTCATTTCATGAGGGTAATATGTCTCATCAAAATCACTGAAAACAATGTATTTAGGAGAATCAACAGTCGGTAATAGTCTAAATCCCCCTTTACTACTTGATAACATGGTATAAACCTTCCAATACCAAGTTTTGCTCTTCTACGGCTAAGTCAGGATATAGTGGTAAATGCACTATCTCCCTATGTGCTAATTCTGTCTTAGGTAAATGCACTTCCTGATAATTTACTTTAACTAAATCCGTATCTTGTTTGTGTGCCAATACTGGATAGAATAAGTCAGTTTCAACATTGAATTTCTCTTTCATTGCTTTCATAACGTGATCCCTACGATCGTTTTTAATTTTGATCGGAAACAAGTGCCAAACGTTATCTCCATTTAATTCAGGAATTTCTATTAGTCCCTCATTCTGTAAGGTACTCAATTTAGTAATATATCTATTTGCCAACAAAAGTCGCTTAAAATTATTTAATGATAAATACTTGATTCTCTGTAATCCGATAGCTGCTTGTAAATTATCCATTTTTGAATTTAAACCGTAATCTATTGCTTTCACATTTTTTTTACCTGCTGCAAATCCATGATAGCTATATTGGATACATTTCTCAGCAAGTTCTTTATTGTCTGTGGCAATTGCTCCACCTTTTCCACATACTCCGATGTTTTTATAGGGATTAAAACTTAATGTGGTAATGTCTGCCTTTTCACCTAGATTAGCTATACCTATTGCTTGACATGCATCTTCAACGACCTTTAAGTTAAACTGATCAGCTATATTTCTAATAGAAAGCATATCTGCATGTTTGCCATAAATATGTACTGGCAAGATAAACTTCGTTTTACCCGTAATAGCTGATTCAATTCTATTGCTATCGATGCAATAAGTGTGCGGATGTATATCTACATATACTGGTACACCTCCAGTTGCAAGCACGGCATTCTCGGTGGCGGCGAAGCTATTAGCTGGCATTATAACTTCGTCTCCTTGCTTTAGACCGGATGCTAATAAGCTAATCATTAACGCATCTGTACCACTACTTGTTGCTATCACATACTTTTTTTGTAAGTAAGATGATAAGACGTCTTCAAATTCTGTTAAATATGGACCACTTGTATATTGTCCAGTCGGTAATACGTTTGATAAAGTTTCTAGAATATCATTTACCTCATCTTCAGATATCAGACGATTTACAGGCATGAATGGAACCTTATCTAGTGGTTCTGATTTATGATTCAAAATATCCTTTTCCAAATCAAAATCTTTTTCACTACAAAATGTTGCATGTAACTTCTGATTTACGATGCTATCTTGAATCTCAAAATAATCTCCTTGTAATTTACTACTTAGATTCTTTAATAACCACAAATTTGTGTCGCTTTTACCAGTAACTTGGACAATAGTTTTCAACAACTGCTCCCTCCCTATATAATATGATTAAGTCGTATTTATCCTAATATATGGAATCGATATCATGTCAACAACTTTTTTTAAGGAGGGAAATAATGGCTACAATAAATGAAATAGCTAGATTGTGTAATGTATCTAGAACCACGGTATCACGAGTACTGAATAATCAGCCTTATGTTTCCAAGGAAAAGCGTGAACAGATATTACATGTAATAAATCAGCTTGATTATACGCCAAGCGGTCTTGCTCGTAATTTTCGGGCCAAAAAGAACTATATTATTGCAATATCTATTCCGAGAATAGATCATCCCTTCTTTGCCCAATTAATCAAAGGTGCTGTCTCCTTTAATGCATTAGAGAAAAATTATAAAGTTCTTATCTTTCAAACTTTTTATAACAAAAAAATAGAATTAAAAGTCTTGGATTTACTAAAAAAGAAAGAGATTGATGGGGTAATTTTGTGTTCTTTAGAAAATAAATGGGGACTTATTGAACCTTATTTAAAAGAGGGTCCAATTTTATTGTGTAATGAGTATCACGATTCAGCTCCAATCCCAATTATAGGGTATGATGAATTTGATGCCTCCTATAAAGCAGTTAAATATTTAATCAAAAAGGGACATAGAAAAATTGGGTTTTGCTATGATCTGTCTTATAGTCAAGCGCAAAAAGAAAGAAAAGCAGGCTATTTAAAAGCTTTATCCGATTATGATCTTCCGTATATAGATGAATGGTTTTTTGGTAAGGCATTTAATATTGAAGATGGCTTACGAATTTTTGAAGAGCTGATAAATGTAAAAGAAAAACCTACAGCTTTGTATACAGGGAATGATCAGGTTGCTGCAGGTGTTATTAAAAAAGCAATTTTATCCGGATACAAAGTCCCTGATGACTTAGCTGTTATTGGCTATGATAATCAGCTGATTTGTGAGGTTACAACTCCAACAATTACAACTATCGAAATACCAATAATAGAACTAGGTCAACAGGTTGTTTTAGAATTACTAAAACATATTGAAGAGGGTGTTGAACTGAAGCGTGAAGTTATGAAGCTTCCCACTAAACTAATCATAAGAGAATCAACATAATCATTCTAGGTTCACCTAACCATCCGTGGGAAAAATAAAACCCCCCACGGATGGAAGGTTCACTTTATTTAAAAAAACGTTGTAAGCTTGCTTTTCATACGTTGAAATGGACAATTGTTCGGGCTCGTGTCATCATCATTTAGAAAGTACTGCTTCCATTCATGGTTATCCTCTTGGCCATACCATTTGAGATCAGGATGCCCAGGAATGCCGTCATAGTCTGTGAGTCGCTTGCGGATAATGCTTTTCATTTTACGTCCAAAAGCAGTGGACTCGTTCATTTCTGCAAATACCCATCTAGGCTGAAAAGCCATGAGGAAAAAGGGGAAGTGACGGCTTTTCCTTTGATGGTGAGCTGGTGTAGCACAAAAGGCAAAGTACGGCTCGCCATGAAAGCAAAATTCCCATTTATGATGAGCGGGATCTGTCGGAATATCCTTGGGCCATGCTGCTTCATCAAATGCTGTTACATGGTTTAAAATGGACCAGAACAGCTCTCGATAATCCGCTTCCGCGTAACGATTTCTAATTTCCTTAGAGGTTTGAAAAAATACGGCTAACGATGTATAGTTTCCTGCATTTCGTGAACAATCGCTATACTCTCTTAAAGCATCAGCAAGCTGCTTTACAGTACTTTCTTTGTTTGGATCACCTGCAAAAAGAAATCGTAAATGATTAGCTAGAAACCCTTGACGTGCAGGGACACATGGATAGGTGTTTGTATCAGCAATCATGGAAGAGAAGGATTGAAAGGCTTCCTGTTGCCATTTCGGAAGTATTTCCAGCTGTTCATCTAGCTGCTGCTTATCATAAAGTAATCCCATTTGTTTTTCCTCCTTCTACCATACTGTATTATCGAAGGAGAAATTGGGTGCATGCCTATGCTAATTCGCTAAAAGAATATATGCTTGATACCCGAAATATAAACCAAACCCAATTAGAATGATGCCGGCAAACACCGATATGTAATTAAGGGTCTTTGATTGAAAAAACTTACGAAACGTACTTGCTAGCCCAGCCATAAACACGTCCCATATGAGGATTCCTAGAAATATGCCGCTACTAAATAGGAGAAGCTGCTGATTGCTATATTGGTCACTAGTCTTCGCTAATACTGCTCCGTAAATCCCCAACCAAAAAACGATATTTAGCGGATTAGAGATTGCCATAAAAAAGCCTGTCCTAAATGATTTTCCTTTTGTTGATGCAGCCAGCGCTTTATCTTCTCGTAAAGCTTTTCTAGCACTTAAAATACTTTCAATACCCGTATAGATTAAAATGAAGAAGCCAAATAACCAGAGAAAGGTTTTCATCAAGGGTGTAGTCAAAAACTGGGCAACACCAAAATAGATAAGCACCATAAATAGGAGGTCACCAAGCATTGCTCCCAAGCCCACGAGCCAAGCATGAAGAAAGCCATGATGTATTCCTTTATTTAATTGAGCAGCGTTAATAGGACCTACTGGAGCAGATAAAGATAGTCCAAGAAGTATATAGCTAAAAAAGGTGTTCATAAGTGGCTCCCCTCCCTATTTAAAAAATGCGGTTATGCGGTTTACAATTTTGGGGTGGTATTATTTAATGAAAAGCTTGTTGTATAGCTATCGAGAAGTTCTTAATAGCTTATAATACTATTCTATTCCAAAATGAAGCTTGTACAACCTTTAATTATCAGAAAAGAAGAGCAAATGAAGAGTAACCATATATGAAATATTCCAGATCCATCAATGCTTCCATTAGTTTTTTCCTTTTTCTTCCTAAAAAACAACTTCGGTATCATACCGAAGCTGTATCTGTTCATATTTCATCAAATTTCTTTTATATCAAACGATATCACTTTATCTGTTTTTGGATTATAAACGACGGTCCCTCTAACGGTGATTTTATCCTGCGGTGCTTGTAACACATATTCATATACTTCCTCTGTTCGTGTTGCGGAAACCTCTGTTTTTCTTACCTTACTATACTCTGTTATTTGGTAATTAGGGTAAGCAGTTTGAGTTATTTCCAACAGATATTTCCCCCATTTTTCTTCATCTAATTCAGGAGAGGGTATAATGTCAATATGAATGACACCCATATTTACATTTGCTCCTAATGTTTCGAATGCTTTGCGATGAAGATTAATCCTATTTGGAGGATAGTTTGGAACCTGGTCAACGACCGTTACTAGAATTTCTCGTTGACCAGGTATGGATAGATTTCTTATTTTTAGCGTTTGTCCGCATTGGTAAGGAGAGTTTTCCCCTACCGCCGCCGTCATATACAGATTATCTGACCATGGAATACCACATTGTGTAATTTGTCCTCCATCCGTCCATGTAGCCTGCCCTCTAACTGGCTGCTGCCGATCTTGGTTATATGGGGGTGCGGTGTATATGTCGCTATAGCTATAATATGGAGCTTGTGTAAAAGGATAGGCTGGATGGGGACGTTTACTCTTATAGTGATCATTTGGATAATACATCTTTCTTCCTCCCCTCTAGACTCATGTACCGTTACTAACATATGAGTGATGAAGGTTGACCGGTGACATTCCCCTTTTGCCTAAATTAGTCTGATTATTCTTTACAACCCATTTCCTAAATCCATAACAGCTTTATAGTAGCGTCCTAGATACATAGTATCTTTACATGTATTATCTTGTTTCTCTTACTTTGACAAATCGATAAGCTACATAAATTAAATAGATAGGTGTTGCTACATAAAGTAAATATGGAAATCGGCCATGTGACTCGATATTCACTATAATTAATAATGCACCTAAAAAGACAGTCACAATAGTTCCGTAGCGAGGTAAAGGAATTTTTTTAAAGCTTGGAATTTTAATCGTACTAATCATTAAAAAACATAAAGCAGTAAAGACAACCGTTGTTACAATACTAGGAACTTCATTATTAAACAAGGTTAATAGTGCTAATATGCCGCCAGCAGCGGTGATTGGTACACCAGTGAAATGATTCATGGATTGTTGCTCAGATGTAATATTAAATCGTGCTAATCGGTATGCGCCGAATAAGGGAAATAATCCGGAAACTGCAAATCCTAGCATGCCATTATTAAAAAATACCGTATAGTATACTAAAAAGCATGGAGCTACACCAAAAGTTACTATATCGGCTAAAGAGTCTAATTCTTTACCTAATGAACTTTCAGCATGAAGCATTCTAGCGATCCGGCCATCCATGCTGTCTAGCATCATGCCGATAAGAACGAGAACAGCAGCATTTTTATATTGACCTGAAGCGGCATAACCAATGGATAGAAAGCCGCAATAAAGATTTCCTAGTGTAAAGATATTTGGTATCTGTTTCCTTATATTCATGATGTCCTCCTAATAAGTCTATCAATATAGTTGGGTGAATTTCGTCATGTAACTAGTCTTGTAGAATCTAAAAATCTGTATGTAACTAGTGAAAATATAGTTGATGGCCACTACAAGTCAATTACTTTCTGTGTGTGGCTTCGCGAGTTTCCACGTTGCTTCTACGGGGGCTTGTCTGAACGCGCTATCCCGTAGGAAACCGCCTATCGTTTGTATGTATGGAATGAGCGTCATTGCTCGTGCACGAATAATTGAAATTAATTCATTTAAAAACAGAATACAACGCGTTCCCCATTTACTTTGCTGTTAAAGAAAATTATACTATATTTTGTCGAAAGAGATTTACAAAGTTGCTTTATCCCGCATATAACTGGCAGTAAGATCCGCACTTCAAGCAATAAAGTGAAACAATAAGGGTAAGTGAGGATCAACTGCCAGTAAATGTCCGATTGGTTTAAGGGCCTTTAGGTCATACCCTTGTGGTACTACCAATCCGTGGGAGAAAAGAAGAACCCACGGATTGAAGTTTCACTTTATCCCGCATATAACTGGTAGTAAGCCCCCGGTCAAGCATGGGGAAGGGGGGAGACTGCCAGTAAATGTCCGATTAGTTCAACTGCCAATTCGTGGTGGATAAAGAAAACCCTACGGATAGAAGTTTTCACTTTATGGTATTGGAGGGACACACATTGTTAAAGGCACTACTTAAGCTACTTGTAGAACTAACCGGAAATCGATATATATCTAAGTTACTAATAGCTGTGACAACATCAAAATCTAGTCGAATGCTAATTCCTTTGTTTGTAAAAGTGTATCGGATTAATCTAGCAGAGATCAAGCTTCCACTTTCAGAATACCAGAGTCTTCATCATTTTTTTACTAGAGTACTGAAGCCGGGAAGTCGACCAATCGACAATCATGAAGGGGCTCTTGTCAGCCCAGTTGATGGTGTTATTCGTGCGTTTGGCTCAATAAGCGAGACAGAAACATATGAGGTGAAAGATAGGCAGATTTTATTAGAAGAAATGCTAGGAAGTAAAGAAAAAGCTAATCAATATAAGGACGGAAAGTATATCATTCTATATTTATCTCCGCAGCATTATCACAGAATTCATAGTCCAATCAAAGGGCATATTAAAGGGAACTGGACACTTGGAGGTAAATCCTATCCAGTAAATAGGATTGGTATAAAATATGGAAATCGCCCATTATCTACAAATTACCGCATCATTACAGAAATAGAAAGTAACAAGAAAAATATTGCAGTTGTTAAGGTTGGCGCTCTAAATGTAAATAGTATCCATCTTACCAATCAACATGAACAAGTAGAACCGGGAGAAGAGTTAGCTTATTTCTCATTTGGGTCCACCGTCATATTATTAATAGAAAACGACAACTTTCAGTTTGCAGAAGATGTATCAGCATGGCGTGAAATAAAATATGGAGAAAGTCTTGGGGTTATTGCTAACTAGCTTTCTCCCTTTTTTTCGCCCATCTTTTCCCATAAATATAAAGAATAATGATAAAAAGCATGATCCAGAATATTTTGGTGCTATGAAGAAAGACGTGCTTGATAACTTCCCAGTTATTACCTAAAATCATTCCTAAAAAAATAAATGTCGATACCCATATCATTGCACCAATATAAGCAAAAATAGAAAAATATAAATAGCGGTAGCTTGTTATACCTGCCATATAGGCGGTAATATGTCTAACCCCAGGGATGAAATAGCCGGTTAAAAGAAAAAATCCACCAAATTTTCTAAAGCTATGTTGCACCCATGTAATATTTTTTTCCGTTATATGTACTTTAGGACCAAATCGTTTAATAAACGGTAGCCCTAGTTTTTGCCCAAGAAAATAACTAATCGAGATACCTATGACAGACCCTAATATTGCTACAAGAAGTGATAAGGATAGTGACATACGTCCTGCAAATACGCTGTAACCAACGTAAGTGAGTAAAAACTCATCAGGTATTGGTAACCCAATAATACCTAAGATAAGAACAATAAAGATCCCTATATAACCGTAATGTGCAACAAAGCTCCCTAAGTCTGACATGTCCATCCTCCATCTCTATTGGCTGTTTCAATTCATTAGCTGTCTATCTGTCTATTTATCCCACATATAACTGGTAGTAAGCCCCGGTTATGCAATAAAGTGAAACCAAAATGGATAAGTATGGATCAACTGCCCGTAAATGTCCGATTGGTTCCAAGGCCTTTAGATCATACTTCTGTGGTACAAACAATCGGTGAGGGATAAACAAAACCCCCCACGCATTGAAGTTTCACTTTATTTGATAATAATCGCTTAATTTCCATTATAGATTATAACATGGACTCTATCATACTTACTATGTTGAAATAGGATTGAATAGTATGAAAGATGGTGACGGTGGCTAATAATAACGGCGGTTTTGGACTAAATAGAGAGCGTATTAATAGAATGTGCGTGCTGGGTATGTGTGAAATGAAGCCGTACCCATTATGAATGAGCGCGGCTTAATTTGCTATGAATAACAAGGTAAATGGCAATACCAACGAAGCTGATGGATGTTCCTAAAAGGAGGTGAAGCGTTTCAGAAATATGAAAGGAATGCAAAACGGTATCTGGTAAGATTAGTAATGCTAGAATAATCAACATGGCCCACGTTTTTGCCCAATATGAAATAGCTAGTAGTAAGGCGAGTGTAAGGATTGCAGTAATTATCATACCAAGCATTTCTAGATGGATAACGGGTGTTTCTATTACTTCGTTTAAAAAGATTAAACCTATGTACAAACTAATTGGCAATAGGCCAAGTACGTAAAAAATGACATATTCGACTATTTTGGAAAGATTATGTGCAGCAATATATTTAAATGCTTGAAATACACAAATGATAAAAACAGTAGCAATACTTAAGTAACCAATGATTTCTAATAGAGAATAGGACACGCTCCCCTGAAACAGGTTATTCATGATAATAAAACCAAAGGAGCCAAAAACAATAATAACAATATACGTAAACCATTCCTGATAGTCTGTTAGCATTTCATCAGAGATTTGATCCATATATGCCTTAGGCGATTGCCCAACAATGTTATCAATTGACTTGCCATCTCGCTCTGCCTCGATGAGGTGCACTTGTAATTCCTCTACGATATCCTCAATTTCATCTGCATTTTTTCCACTTGAGAATAAATAGATGCGTAAATCTTCTAAGAATCGTTTACTCTTTTTCGAAAGTACAATACGATTTGTATTCATTTCAACATCCCCTTTATGTAAATAGGCTTTATTTTGTCTCATCGCTCAGTACACGGTTTACGTTTGCTTGCAACGTTTGCCACCGCTCCATAAAATGTTGTAATTCGCTTTCACCTTTTTCTGTCAGTGAGTAATATTTTCTTCTTGGTCCAGCAGTTGATTTTTTTAAGGTTGAAGTTACTAGCTCTTCTTTTTGCATGCGCATAAGTAATGGATAGATCGTTCCTTCGCTAAATGAATGGAAGCCGTAGTCTTCAAGCTTTTCAGCTAGCTCATATCCATATACCTCTGTATCCTTAATAATTGCTAGCAGACAACCATCGAGAATACCTTTCATCATTTGAGTTGTAGACAATGGAGTAACACCTCTTTCTTTGCCTTGCATTACAAGGTAATGCAAGTATACGATTATTTACCTTGTAATGCAAGGTATTTGTTTTTGTAGTTAAAAAATAATGGAAAAGTGCATTACACAGTAGCCAGTGGAAGAGTAATTTTCATGTAAATGGTATACTAAGGGAAGAAAGGATGAGGTGGTTAACATGCAACGTTTAGTCTTTGAAAAGGCGTGGGACAAGACAATTGATTCACAGGATAGACAGGACCTCGTGAAAGCATTTGAAAAAGCAAATCAAGCAGATCATCCGGAACGGTTTATTCCATTTTGGCAAGCGCGTAATCACCGTGATGACCTTCTTATTACAGTAATCATTCAAAATCTAACGGACGATATTCTGACATTGGATGGTGTGCGTTTGACCTACGATGAAAAAGGTTATGCAATTGCTACCCATACCTTTTCAGATGCAAGGTTAACGCTTGAGCCTAGATGTAGTATGCCGTGGACATTTATTTTTCCTAAGTCTACGATACAACAAGAGCCTGAATTAGAGTCTGGTTATGTAAGAGAACGGAACTAAAGTAACTATTTCTTTAAACTAGAGGGGCCGGCTAGCCACTTCATATAGGAGGAAATGATGAAGAAGCGAACCTTAGTGATAAATCTTGATTTGGACGAAACACAGATAAACACAATAAAAGAAATAATACCAGAATGGAGGGTAGTGGCAGATAAACATCCTGAGAACGTATTGGAGCAATTATCAGAGGCGGAAGTGATTCTGCATTGGAAGAAAGCGATTGCCCCAACCATACTGGAGCAAAATACGAATTTGCAATGGGTACAAACATGGAGTGCAGGGGTGAACAGTCTTCCGCTTGCTACTTTAAAAGAAAGGAATATTGTAGTAACAAGTGCGAATGGTGTGCATGCTTATCCAATTTCAGAGACTATATTTGCTTTAATGCTTGGACTTACTCGTAAAATTCATACGTATGTTCGTCAGCAGCAAGCAAAGCTATGGCATCATGCTCACCTCAACCAAGAGATCCATGGCAAGACCATTGGAATCATCGGCGTTGGAGCAATCGGTTTAGAAACAGCTAAAATTGCGAAGGCATTTGGGATGCGTGTACTTGGTGTACGACATTCCGGAAAGCCGACAGATGATGTGGAACAGATGTATCGAGCTGATCAATTAGCTGAAGTACTTCCGCAATGTGATTTTGTCGTAATAACCTTACCGTTAACCGAGGAGACGAAGCAGATGTTTGCAGCTCAGCAATTCCAACAAATGAAGGAAACCGCCATATTAATTAATATTGGACGTGGTCCAATTATTAATGAGCAGGATCTTGTCCATGCTCTGCAACAAAAGCAAATTGCTGGAGCGGGGCTGGATGTATTTACAACGGAGCCATTACCATCAGAAAGCCCACTTTGGGATATGGAAAACGTCATTATAACACCACATACAGCTGGTTCTACTGAGCATTATGCTAAGCGCGTCATCGATGATATTTTTTTGCCCAACTTACAGCGCTATGCTAAGGGAGAATTACCAAATATGAATGTTGTTAACCTGGAAAAAGGGTATTAATGTCGCCATCGTTTAGCAGCCGATTAAGAAGCAAAGGAATGATTTAATTGAATATATTATGGGATTTTGATGGTACATTAATAGATACATACCCTCGTTATACGGAATGTTTTAAGGAGGTTTTACAGGACAAAGCGGATGAACACGAAATTTATCAACAATTAAAGATTTCGTTTGGTCATGCTATTACCTATTTTAGGATGACAAGAGAACAAGAAGAAGAGGTGAGACGTCTCATAGATCATATCTCGCCCGAAGAAGTAAATCCTTTTGAGGGGTTAGAACATGTCTTGCAATTTGCTGATACCAATGTCATTATGACGCATAAGGATCGTAAAAATTTGCTACGTGTATTAAACTACCATGGTTTAGCGTCATATTTCACGGATGTGGTGACGATCGATGATGGTTTTCCTCGTAAGCCGGATACTTCCTCATATGTTTATTTACATGAGAAATATCTGCTTGATTTAGCTGTAGGTGATCGCGAAATTGATCTGATCCCAGCAAAGAAACTAGGAATAAAAACATGCAGCTTCCAAAATCAATATATTTCAGCTGATTTCTACCTTACTAGTTATACTGATTTTTTTGAGGTTGTAAAATAGTCGTAGCACATACCCTCCTGAACGAATGGTGATATAACACCCGCCCGTTTAGATAAGTCTGTTGTACAAGGATTTATCCCACATATAACTGGCAAGAAGAACCACACTTCATGCAAGTGAAGCTAATATGGATAAGTGGGGAATCGACAGTAAATGTCCGATTTGTTTAAAGGCCTTTAGGTCATACCCTTGTGGTACAAACAATCCGTTGGGGTCAACAAAACCCTTACGGATTGAATCTTCACTTTATTAACCAATAGGATGGATGGTTATAACTTTTCCATGGTAGCTTCTTATGGATGGAAATACATTATATACTTCCACCCGCACTGTTTGTGGAGCTTGACTGTTTCCTTTTTTCAATTGCATTCACTCCCATGACTACAATGACGAGTTCTGCCATGCTTATATGATTCGTGTGTTTAACTAGTTCATAAGCAGGGGAAGAAAAGAAATGATTCATTCGCTTAAACATAGCAATTTCATTACCCTTCGTATCGACAACAGTGAATGCTTTTGAGAAGGTAGGAGAAGTTATCGTATAAGTCCCCCTGCCAGTAGTTTTGTAGCTATATTTTTTTGAGAATGAGAACCAGCTTGTTTTTAATACAATTCCGAAAGAAGTCTCCATCTTCAAGCGTGTGAAGGGCGTAGCCCAACGGTAAGGGTGGTAAGTGGTGGGAGTAGCTCACTACACCAAGCACTTCGCATTGTGATCATATACCGTCCATTGATTAGAAAAGGACGCAAGCTTTCCTGAGGCTTGTTTGACCTGCTTGTCATCATATACGGCAGCTCCAGAGGAGAAAGCAGTCTTTAAATCAAGATAGCCTATCTTCTCATTATGCTTATTCTTCATAGTAGTGTAGCCGAATGATAAAAAGTTATCGGAAATAAAAACATTATTGTTCTCCATATTGTTCTCCATAGCTGTCACCTTCCATATCTAATGCTGGTTTACGTCCGGTATACCAAATAAACGCTCCCTTTGCCTGATCATAGGATAGATCATCTAATGTCTCCACATGGATCGGTTTCCCTCGGTTTGTTGTTGTAATGGTGGCAAGTCCTAAACGTTTTTTTAGTAGTGATTGAGATAAGTCAAATTCGATAATTTTTTCACGAGTTGTTATGACAGTAGTTAACGAAAAGCCACCGGAACGAATCTGTAGAAATTCGTCATGAATCAAAAAGCGTGTAAAATAGAAATCTAATATACGAGAAGTATATGTTAATACAAAGAGAATCGGCGAAATAATCCACCACTCAGGCTTCCAAATCATTAGTATTGCTGTAACAATTAACCAAAGCCACGGAATGCGACATAATCGTACGATAAGTGACTTCTTCGGTAAACGTTCCATTTCTGTTTTCATTTCAAAATCAGGAAGCAGCTCTTCGATTAGTGTAATCGCTCGTTTAGTTGGCAAGAATGGATACAAGGAATTAACCTCATCCCCGGAAAAATCAACTCCACCTGCGCTAATGAGCTTAACTTCTGCTAGATGTAGTATTCGTTTAAATAAGGATTGTTCGATATGGACAGCTTGCACGTTTTGTTTTCGTATCGAAAAATGCTGTTCATTGAGTATGCCCTTTCTAATATAAATACGGTTTTCATCAGAAGCTATTTCATATTTTCCATACTGAAGGTAGGTTCGTACTAATCCAAAGACTACCGCAGCAAGAATAACCAACATAATAACGATTGTTAACAATAGCCAAGAATGGATGAGGAAGTCGAAGGTCCCCTCAGCGAAGTCTGTCAGATCGTAAACCTCATTGATATTCTGAAAGACGGAAATGAGTAAAGGAATAAGCAATAAATAACTAAAGGACAACACGGAGGCCTTCAAAATATCATTCTTGCTTGGATTAAAATGGATCGTTCTTTTTTCATGATTAACCAAGTCCTCAGAGGACTCTGTTCTCACACAATCTTTTTCTGCATCTTGTTGTTTAAATTGATCCAACGTATCTTCCATACGTTGTGCTTCTTTTATTGCTAGAGCGGTAAATGTAAATGAAGCATCATTACTTTCAGCCCCAGTTTCTAACGTTAAGGACGTTAATTGAAACATGCGTAAATAAAATGGCGTATGTGATTGGACATTTTGGATACGTTGGTATGGAATAGTGTGGTGTTTTTTGGTAAATACGCCTTCCTCTATTTCAACAGCATCCTTTTTTAGCGTATAGGTTGTTTTCCACCATTTTAGAATGATAGAAAATAATGCGTAAACCAAATAAACGATAAATAGAATTCTGCCTATTTTCACCCACATAGCATCATTAGATAAGTTAATAATAAATAAAATAAAGAATATGAAGAATGTATTCTTTAGAGATTTAATATAGGAAACGGGTATCATCAGTGGATGCATTCGCTTGCTTAAATCCATTAGTATTCCACTTCCTTTATCCGCGCTAGTGTTGCAATTTGATTTCTTAGCGATATTGCCTCTTGTTCGGATAGTGCAGGAATCTGGTGGGTGGACGCCATCGTCCCGATAGAAATCGTATACAAATTGTATTTTCGTAATAATGGACCTTGTTCCAATCCGACATACTGTACTTTGGTCATCGGAATCACTTGATTATGAATGTGCCATTTACCGTGCCGTAATTTTACATACGCTTCGTCTACCCCGTATCGCCAATATTTTTGTAGCAATACAGGCTCGAAAAAGATGGACCAGATCGCAGTGATAATATCTAAAGTAAGAACAATCCATAGGACATAAGTGACCCAATTATACCAGTCAAAATGATTATCAAGTATAAGTAGGATTATTGCCATCAGTATAAAGCTTATATGGATAATGCAATTAGAGATCCGCCAGACGCGAATGGCGTCTTTGGAAATGTGTTGATCAGGTTCTTTCATGTTTGCATACATATGTTTGTCACCTTCTATCATCGAAATAATAAAATTGCTTGTCTTTTATTACGAATATGATGTTCGATTTGTTTCAATAGATTTGCGAAAGACGGTAACCGCAAGATTGAGGACGATAAGCAAGTGAATTTTTTGTTAAACTAGGAATAAGGTAGAAACGTGAAGGGAGTGAGCTTTCCATGATCGATCTTTCCTTTGAAGAAATGTGGGAGCGGATCGTCGCTTGTGATCGAATATATGATGGACAATTTTACACAGCTGTCAAGACCACAAAGATTTATTGTCGCCCATCTTGTAGATCGCGTAAGCCCAAAAAATGTAATGTAGAATTTTATGATCGAATGGATCAAGTAGAAGCGGCGGGATATAGGCCATGTAAAAGATGTCAGCCAGAGGTAGAGCACTCCCCGCATGTGGCACTTGTGCAGAGCGTTATCTCGTATTTGCTACAGCATTATAGGCAACGAATTGTCTTGCAGGATATTGCTGATCACATTGGTATGAGCTCCTATTATTTAGAACGAGTGTTCAAAGAGGAAACATCGGAAACACCTCGCACGTATTTAGAAAAAATTCGGATGGATAAGGCGGCGTATTTATTAAAAAATACTGATTTGAAGAATTTGGAAATTTGTTATCGAGTAGGGTTTCATAGCCCATCTAATTTTTATAAAGTCTTTCGTAAACATCAGCATTGTTCACCTAGTGAATATCGAGATGGCCTAATTCAGCAAGGAGGGGAACAATAAGAATGAAATGGTGCGATTGCCAAACATATATAGAAATAACCCCTCCGGAACATTTTAATTTTCATGAATGTTTGCTATTCCTTAACAGGTCAGATCAAGAGATTGTACATGTTATTCATGAGGAAGGTGTATATAAGCTGTTAAAAATAAACGATTCTATAATACTATGTCGCATTGTTTATAATGATCAGGTATTAGCCGTCCATTTTCCAATAGAGGTTCCTTCTACCGAAGAAAAGCGAGAGGTAGTGCGCTTTATTTGTGAATGGTTTGATTTAGATAGGAACGTAGAATTGTTTTATCAAGCTGCAGAACAGGATCAGTTGCTCAGCCGACTTACATTAACGTATCGGGGCTTACGCATGATTGGTATTCCCGATCTCTTTGAAGCATTAATCTGGGCAATTATTGGTCAGCAAATTAATTTAACCTTTGCTTACAAATTAAAAAGGCGATTTACAGAGAAGTATGGGGAATATATGACATTTAAGGGAAAAACGTTCTGGCTGTTTCCACAGCCAGAAAAGATTGCTATACTAACTGTCAAAGAGCTAAGAGCCCTGCAATTTTCTACTAGAAAGGCAGAATATGTTATCGGAGTTGCTAGGTTAATACGTGATAGTTATGTAACCAAGGATGACTTACAGGGAAAGGATTACGATACGATAAAGCAGGCGCTAGTAGCTATTAGAGGTATTGGGAACTGGACAGCCGACTATGTGTTGATGAAATGTTTTCGGAGAGCCAATGCATTACCAATCGCCGATGTCGGCTTGCACAATGCTCTAAAAATTCAGCTAGGCTTAGATAAAAAGCCATCAATAAAGGAAATTGAAGTAATAGCAACGAATTGGGAAGGCTGGCAGGCTTATGCTACCTTCTATCTTTGGAGGTCTTTATATGATGAACCTGTATAAAGTTGATTTTCCATCACCGATTGGTGTAATAGAGATTGCTGGAACAAAAGACACTGTTTATTCTGTGTTATTTGCTGATCGTGAAATTGTTGAATATGCTCGAACTTCGAATACGCCACAGGCTATTGAAATTTGCTATAAGCAGCTAGAGGAGTACTTTGCTGGAAAACGATTGGAATTCACGTTTCCTTATGAAGTGAGCGGAACAGCGTTTCAAAGAGAGGTATGGCAGGCATTGACGACCATTCCATATGCAAAAACGGCTAGTTATCGTGATATTGCACGGACTATCGGTAGAGAAAAGGCTGTTCGCGCAGTTGGAAGTGCCAATGGTAAAAATAAAATTAGTATTGCCATCCCATGTCATCGAATTATTGGAGCAAATGGGAAGCTAACAGGCTATGCTGGTGGTTTATGGCGGAAGGAATGGCTATTGGAGCATGAGCAACGAATCAGCTCTAGTGAAAAAATGGATTTGCTATCATGAGCAAAATAAAATTTTTTGGGTGTTATCAGAGTATATCCAACGTTTATTCGATGAACATATGGATAAAGGAAGGGTAAGGCGTTTATGTAACCCGCATATAAACTAGCAGTAAGACCTCATTTCAAGCAATAGGGTAAATTGCCAGTAAATGTCCGATGGATTTAAAGGCCTTAGATCATATCCTTGTGGTACTAGCAATCAGTGGGGGATTAACCAAAGCCTCCTACTAGCTAATTGCATTCATCATAAAATCAAATAAACCCGTTGTTCCACGAAGTTGGTCATATACTTCTTGGCAATGCCATCTGGCTAGTCCCACACTTTCCGTCTTTTGCATGATCACATAAAACGATAACGGAGTTCATTCAATATATTGTAAATTATTACGTCTCTACATCATAAATGTTCATGATAAAATGATATATGTAAAACCTTTGATACTATTGAAAGGGGCTGATATATATGCAAACCAGTTTGCTTGAAAAATCACCTCATGGTAGAGAGCGTATATCCCATGAGCTGTATGCCCTACTAGAAGAAATTGGTTCAAAGAAAAAAATGTATAAGGACTCCCATCTTTTTCATGAAGGAATGGAAGCTCATGAAATTTACCTGATTAAGTCTGGTCTGATTCAAATTAATAAGCTTACTGCAGACGGCAAGGAATTATCTCTTCGTATATGTAATCATGACGATATTGTAGGTGAGCTTACATTATTTAGTGAGAATGCCAGATACTTTCTCAGCGCGAAGGTTGTGGAGTCTGGTGAGGTCGTAATCATTAATAAGGATAAATTGGAAAAAGAACTCCTCTCTAATGCTGCCTTAACACTTGAATTTATGAAGTGGTCGGGAAACCATATGCGGAAATTCCAATCTAAAATTAGAGATCTGCTCTTGAATGGCAAAAAAGGTGCATTATACTCTACGCTTATTCGTTTATCAAACAGCTATGGTGTAACTTGTTCTAATGGTATTCTTATTGACATGGCTTTTACTAATCAAGAGATGGCTTTGTTTTGCGCAGCAAGTAGGGAAAGCGTCAATCGGATGCTTAGTAGACTTAGGAAAATGGACATCATATCCATTAATAGTAGCGGAAAAATTCTCATAAAGGATATTCAGTTCCTAAGAGATGAAATTGGCTGTGAGGATTGTCCGATTGAAATATGCAACATTAACTAAATAGATGAGTGTTTTTAAGCGTACGTATAGGAACGTTTATGGTAAGTGAGGACAACACCGAGTCGCTTCTGGGAAATTATATAGCACAGTATTACGCTAGTACAGGCTGATGAAGAATGGCATGCCTATTGCCTGTATTGGCGATCACACTGTGCTATTCTTTAATCAAAGTTATTAAGAAGCCACCTCATGAACGCCTCGATATGATTAAATATTGGATACGGATCGGAGCGTTGCTGTAATGGTAGTGATGTTATGACTGCCTGAATGTTTGTCATTTGATCCAAGAGGTGAAGGTCTTGTTCACTCCTAATGAAGACAATTTTGCTATAGTTCGCTTGCTTGTATCCTTCTATGATCAACAGCTCTATCCCCATCATTTGATAGATTTTCACTATTTGATCTACATATACAGGATTTTGATAAGATAATTGAAGCATACCATCTCCTTCCACTCCTGAGATAATTGCGCCTGCCTTTACGTGTTTTTCACTATCTTTGTTCTCCATTCCCAATGGATAACCACCATGGCCGTGATGTTTTAAGGAGGCTACTCGGAATCCTTGTTTGGAGAACGTTTTAATCATTCTGGATACAAGGGTTGTTTTTCCGCTGTTTTTATATCCGACAACTTGAATAATTTTCATATGAATCCTCCTCAACCACTGCTTACAGATGGGATGAAAGCAACCGTATCCCAGATTTTACTACGCCTTCGTTTCTAGCATATCCTTCGTTAATCGCTACATTGTTTGATCTAATCCGAGAGGATGCATGTTCTTTAGTTTTTCTTTAAAATCTGTAATTGTTATTTGTCTAACCGTAAACTTGATATTCCAAATAAAGGGTACGTTCCCTCTGCCCATTCTCGGACAGTACCAATAAATGTTGTTATTGCATCAGCTTTCCTTTTAACTAAGGCATCGACCTGAATTGGTTATTCTACAATATTAAAATAATACTTACATATCATCTAATAAAATTACCGAAATTTCACTACCCTGTTTGTATCCCCTTGTACCAGCAGGAAATTCGATAAATACATTGGCAGCCCCAAGCGAGGAGACAACGTTGGATTTATCCAACCCAATTGGGGTCGCGACTAACTTTCCTTGATGAAAAGTTAGACGGCCCCTGACAAATCTGTCAAACGGATTTGGTTTGGAGAAATCAGCACCCAATATTGCCGTTTCCTTTTTTAAAAGTGGATGAAAAGCATGGAGGAATTTTCGAATTGCCGGCCTTGTAAAAAGTTCAAAACCTACAAAACAGGCAGATGGATTCCCTGATAAACCAAATAACAGCTTGCCTGTTTTTTTTGCAACAGTTGTGACACTGCCAGGACGCATTCCCACTTTATTAAATAGAATTTCTGCTCCCAGTTCTTTATAGATATCCTGCATATAATCGTAATCTCCGACTGAAACACCACCGGTAGTTATTAAAATATCGACCTGATCCAATGCCTGTTTCACTTGCTCAAAGCAGGCTGTGAAATGATCACTGAACTGACCAAAATAATAGGGTTCCCCTCCTGCTCGTATTACTTGTGATTGAACCATATAAGCATTACTATTTCTAATTTTACCTGGCTGTATTTCTTCATCTAACTCTAATAGTTCACTACCAGTTGCAATAATTCCGACAGTCGGTTTTTTGCTTGTGGGAACATGCTTATAACCGAAGGTGGCTAATAAGGCAACTATTCCTGGACTGATATAGGTGCCTTTTTTAGCTAGAACCTCTCCAGATTTTACATCCTCACCGGTAAAGGAAATATTCTCTCCTTGTTGTAGCCTTCGTTTAATTTGGATGTATCGTTTTCCACAAGCTTCATACTCTTTTACAGATTCAAACATAATAACGGCATCGCAACCATTGGGGACTTGCGCACCTGTCATGATTCGTACGGCTTGCATTTTGCCAACCTTCCCAGTAAATACGCTCCCTGCACCAATTTCTGCAATAACTTCATAGTTTTGAGGATTGGTACTAGCAGCAGCTTCTGTATCCTTAGAACGAACTGCAAACCCATCATAGGGCGAGCGATCAAAAGGAGGGATGGGATGATCAGCTACCAAATCGTCTCCAAGGAAATGTCCGTAGCTTTGATGGATAGGGATGTAATGGATACTTCCCTGGGGAGCATATTTGATTACACGTTTTAATGCTTCGTTCACTTTAATTGATTTTCGACGTTCAACCATTATTGTAACCTCCTAAACTACTAGTTTCTTATAGAAATTTTGTGCTTGTGTCATAGAATTCGTTCCATGAATGAGGCTCCTGCCACCTTTAAAAAAGACAATGCGTTAGAGTTCATATTTCATGAAAAGCAAAAGGAATTTACCCCCTTACTAAATTGATAGCCTAATTGAATTGTTTTTGTACTAAGTTAAGAAAGTATAAAATCAGTGCAATGACTGCGTTAAGCCAAGTAGTTATTTTGAAATGTTTGATGTATATTGGCAATGCTCCAACGAATTACTTCGCTTTCCGCGGGCACAGCCTCAACTAACTTTGCAAAGAAGAACACGTTGCAAAGTGGATTTTCGGCTCGCGCTAATCCCGCAGGAGTCTACGTAATTCGTCTCCGCTATGAGAAGGTGCAACAATTCTAGTCATAAGTAATAGGTTGACTTTTTTTACAAAAATCGTTATCCGTGAGTATAAAAGCAGCTGTGTTACTTCATGCTAGCGTTGTAGAGCCTGATAATAGCGAAGGCCGGCCACTTCAACTTCTGTGGGAAATGTTTGACCTGAAGATCCACTTTTTTGAGCGGGTTTTGCTAAAAAAGTTAGCTGAAGGCCAAACCCCACGGAAAGGGAAGTGGGCAGCCGGAGTGATTCCATAATAGCTACTAGAGGAAGCGTAAATCTGAGCATGTAGTGATAAGGACTGAGCGAATTTTGCTCCGTTTTTCTTATTTTTTCTTTTGTTATATTCATGAACTGGTTACCCCCGACGGATTGAAGTTTCACTTTATCCCGCATATAACTGGCAGTAAGTCTCCACTTTAGGTACTAAGAGTGAAACCAATAATAAAGTGCTTTTTGTATCTGTAATTTAAGTTAATCATAGCGCATTATGCGAAGCTGTGAAAAACATCACTCGATACTTATGGTATGTCACTGCTTTCTCTGTGAATTACTACAGGATAAATCTGTGATGTTTTTCACAGCTAATCATCAAGTAAATCGATATCGTAAAGATGTCTAGATCAACTTGGAGAAAGGGGAAATTATTCCTATGAAAAAGCCTGGTATACAGTTATCGATGCAAACATCTAGCCTAATTGTTGGATTTATGATCTGGGTTTTAATCTCATCTTTAATGCCTAGTATTCGGGAAGATATTGTTTTAACATCAGGTCAGGCTTCACTAGTAACTGCAATTCCTGTGATTCTTGGGTCTATATTACGTATTCCTATTGGATTTTATGCCAATCGATTTGGCGCCCGATGGGTATTCATAGTTAGCTTTATCATCCTATTATTCCCTGTCTATTATTTGAGTATTGCAAGCTCCTTTACAGATTTATTAATAGGTGGATTACTTCTCGGGGTTAGTGGTGCTACATTTTCTATTGGGGTCACATCGCTACCTAAGTATTATCCAAAAGAAAAACATGGTTTTATTAATGGTATTTATGCGGTTGGGAATGCAGGTACGGCCATTACAACTTTTGCAGCGCCTGTTATCGCTCAGTCTCTGGGCTGGCAAAGCACTATTCGATTATATATCCTTTTAATAATCCTTTTTATTGGATTGAATTTTTTGTTTGGTGATAGACAGGAAACAAAGGTCAAAAATTCGATGTCTGAGCAAATAAAGGGTGTGTATCGTAATGCTACACTTTGGTTTTTAAGTCTGTTTTATTTTGTAACATTCGGTGCCTTTGTCGCTTTTACGGTATTTCTTCCAAACTTTTTAGTGAATAATTATCATTTAGATACAGTAGATGCGGGTTTGAGGACGGCTGGCTTCATTGTGTTAGCCACGCTCTTTCGCCCTTTAGGCGGCTGGCTGGCAGACAAATTCAATGCGTATATTATGTTAATGATTACCTTTATCGGTATCGCATTTTCGGGGATTTTATTGTCCTTTTCCCCAGGAATTGGCTGGTACACCATAGGGTCTATTGCTGTTGCTATGAGCGTGGGTATTGGGAATGGAACCGTCTTTAAACTTGTTCCTTTATACTTCTCTAAACAAGCAGGTATTGTAAATGGCATCGTCTCTGCAATGGGGGGATTAGGTGGCTTTTTTCCGCCAATCATACTAACAGCTGTTTATACAATAACAGACCATTATTCTATCGGTTTTATGGCTTTATCTCAATTTGCATTCATATGTTTAGTGATCGTCCTGTTTTTATATTACCAAGATCAGATGAATATTGAACGGAAAATTATTGAAAGTACTGCAGAAGCAATTATTATAACCAATAAGGATGGTGTTATCCAAAACGTGAATCCTGCTTTTACTCGTGTTACCGGTTTTACAAAAGAAAATGTAATTGGCAAAAAACCAAGTATACTACATTCTGGAAAACAGGATGCTGCCTTTTATAAGAAAATGTGGGTCCATATCCATCAAAAGGGATTCTGGGAAGGAGAAATTTGGAACAAACGAAAAAATGGAGAAATATACAAGGAGTGGCTCAATATAAGTGCCGTTAAGAATAATGTTGGTGATGTTAAATATTATGTAGGCATGTTTAATGATCTGACAGAATTCAATCAGTCGAAATATAGAGATCATCATAGTTAATAAGTGATAATTTTGCTTTTTTGTAAAAGTGATTTCTATCACTGACTCTAGAAAGGAAATAGCTTACATTGGAGATAAGTCAGGTATTGGAGGTAATCATAATGAATACATTTACGAAAGATCACACACCAGCTCATATTGTAAAGATGTTCCCGAAGGCCAGTGACTTGTTTAAGGAGCATCAGATTGACTTTTGCTGTAACGGAGATCGCCCTCTTAAGGAAGCATTTGCTCAAAACAATCTTGATGGAGATGCGATTTTAAAGGAATTAAATACCAATTATCAAGGATGGCAGGCAAATGATTCTACTGTCGATTGGGGTACGTTCTCTATATCAGAACTAGTAGATCACATCGTTCATACACATCATGCCTATTTGTTAGAGGAACTCCCTGTATTAGGGGAATTTGTTACAAAGGTTTTTCGTCGACATGGAGCAGATCAACCACATTTAATAGAATTGCATCGATTATACAATCATTTCAAAGTAGAAATGGAGGAGCATACTTTAAAAGAAGAGAATGAACTTTTTCCTTTATTGAAGGAATACGAATTAAACCCGAATGAAAAGCTGTTACAGCAAATTTATGAGACAATTCATAAATTAGAAAAAGAGCATGACGTTGTTGGAGAAGACTTGAAGGAAATGCGGGCCATTACCGATGGATATCAACCTCCTGTCAATGCATGCGGTACGTATCAAATTACCTATGCTAGATTAGCTGAATTGGAAGATGATACATTCCAGCATGTTCATTTGGAGAATAATATCTTGTTTAAGCGAATATAAACGACACAAAAACCGAGAATGACATATCTTTTGTCGTTCTCGGTTTTTGGTAGTCTAGGAAATTAAAAAATTTGCCGATGTGGATAAATAGGCGCATGTTGAGCTGCGTCCGGTTCAGATTTCTCGGAAGCAAAGACGCTTTCCTGGGTCTTCCTCGTCCTTTTCCTGTAAGGTGTGATTCGGATACATCGCACATAGAAAAAGATAAGCGCTCTTTTTACTATTTTATCGTTCCGCTTTTGCTATCTATTTTAGTTATGTATCCGATCCATGTGTTTCGTATTAGCTCCGTGGGTAAACAAATTCATTTAGGAAATAAGGCACAATGCTTCTATGAGATGCTTTTCTTTCCTCTACAAAATGCTTTATCTCTGTAAAAAATGCCTCATCTAGCAATGGATATTGCACTGTTCGAACTTGGTCTAAGATTGAGTTATGTTCAATTACTGCGTCAACACTTGCGATTAATTGATCAACAAGTTTTTTGCTTGGTGTGATTCCCATAACATCTTTATATATTTGTGCATCTTCTTCTATATCTAATACATGATATGGCAGCTTCATATCGATATGGATGCCATCAACAAGGTTTTCCGCGTATAATGCACGAACCTTTTGGTAATAAATTCCGCTAGTTGTTACAATTATTCTTCCACCAAAAAGTGCTCTCACTTGTTGCAATAGGTCACGCACTTCATCTAATGGGTTAATCAGAAATTCGCCTCCACTGAACATTATAGCATCGAATAAAAAGCCACTTTTCTTCAAATAGTCATATAAATCATTTGTGGTCTTATATTCTTTTGGTGTGTTAGCGATGATTTCCTCATAATTATGACAGCCCAAACAATGAAGGGGACAGCCTGACAATGAATGAATCAATAATGTGGTATGATTAGGCAAGTCAGTAAATGTGCGAATAAAGTTATTGTATAATTTCATTGTGATGTTATCACCGCTAATTAACGGTGGACAGCCTCCTTCAACGCAGCTTCTTTTAATCGTTTTCTCATCGCCCAATCGTATCTTCTCGCTTTTGACCAGAAGTTATATCTCCCTTCATAATATCCCTTATCATCTACATGGACGTTGTTTCTGGAGATCATTTTCAAATAACCAATAACTCTGCTGAAAGTTGCAATGTCTTTTGATTCACAGACGGGACAACGATGAATGTTCTTAGCATCTTCAGCAATGATTTTCTGACCGCAACTCATACAAGACGTAATCGTTGGTGTCAATGTAATATAATTAATCGGTTTTTCAAAAATTTTATCCAAGTATTTGGCTAAGGCTTCTGGTTTTACTTTTACTTCAAGAAAATGATGTAATACACTGCCGGATGTAGCATAGCCTTGGAATTCAGCACTGTTTTCTAATTGTTCTGCGAAATCATCTTCAGAAAATGGAGTCATACAGCCGCTAGTCAAGTAAGGATTATCTCCTTCACCTTGTACATAGATTTCATGATTATTTGCTTTTGCCCATTTAAGGTCATGGCGTGCAAGTTTAATGGCAGCATTTTCGGCAGGGGCATACTCAATTCCACATGCCACGTTATCTCTCACAATAAATTCATTTACAATCTCTGTCATGTATTGCATAATTTCGTGAGCAATCATTTTACCATTTTTATCTTTAATTCCATCCTTATAGCCTAAATTAATGAGACCTTCATTCATACCAGTAAGGGCGAATACATTAAAATAGTTTTTCAAGTTTTTATTAAAGGCGAAAAAAGTCGGATATAATTCTTTGTTTTGTTCAATCCACTTTCTCTTTTCCATGTGGGCTTCCTGCATAACTTCCATATACTCACGTATCTTCACTTTGACGAGATTCATATCATGTCCGAATTCCAAAAGCACCCTGTTCATGTTTAAATTGAGCACCTGTACAGCACCTGTGGAGCCTGTTGATGATCCGAAAACACCACCACCGGCTTTCGATAGTGTCTCTAAGTTGATTTGCAGCCTACAACAGAGACTCCTACTCACTTCTGGATCCTTTGCTTGAATGAGTGGATTTAATGCTTTGTAATATGGATCCTTAAATGGCTTTGTTTTAAAGTTCTCAAAATATACACCACCCCAATGATACATTTTATCCAGTAGTTCGATAAATAATGGGTTTTGGTAATCAAAATGATCATCAATTTGGACTGTCAATAATGGGAAAGTAAAAGGAATTCCATCACTACCTGTTCCATTTTTCATTACATTAATAATTGCTTGGTTGATACGATCAAAGTAAGTTGCTGGTATATCCTTATACTGGATATTTCGTCCTTCACCACCGATAATGATATATTGTTCTTTTATTTCTTCAGAAGGTTTCCCAAACTCTAATGTAATATTAGAAAAGCTACTTTGTGCCCCAGATCTAAGTGGCATATTTAGTTCCCAGATAAGACTTTGAAATAGCCCTACGAGTTCTTCATCTTTATACGTAATACTACGGCGCTCCTCATCAAACAAATAAGAAGCTGCAATGGTTGATAGTTGTGCTAACATAACTGCACCTGAGACTTGCTGTGATACTAGTGTAACAACATTACTAAAATGTCGTAATAAAGTTGACATCCGCTTAGTTGGTTTGGATGAGATCATATTTTTAGCCAGCGATGGTATACCTTTTGTAGCAATATCCTTACAGCTAATGGATACACAATATGGTGCAAGCTGTTTATCGTGTACATAGACAATTCCCTCATCATATAACTCTTTTATTTTTAATGGGAGAATATGATTAAAAAGAAATTCTTCCTCCGCATGATTGGTTAAATTATGCCTTAAAAGTGGTAAGGAATAAACATAATTACTGTTTTCGTGCCTAAGATAATCTGTTTGCTTGTTTTCTTGTTGCAATGTAAATTTGTCGATAATATCAATCGTATTTTGGAACATGCATAAACCTCTCCTTTAGACTTATGTATCTTGTTAATCTTCTATCATCCTAACACAATATATAGCGTTTGTTTGTGATTGAAGTCACTATATATTGATGTGATTATAGAAGCAACAGGTAAAAATGATCAAAGTCTTAAGCCCCCTACTGATTGAAGTTTCACTTTATTATGAGTGATTTTTAAATAATGTGATGAAAGTCATTGCTAAGTAGTATGAAAGATTATAGATTATTATCTATAGAATAGAGGTGGAAGCATGAAAAGGATTACGTTAGGCATTACGCTTATTCTTATTCTTATGATTATTACGGCGTGTTCCAATAAACAGAGTACAGGTCCATCTTCAGATAAGAAGGGAAATGTTGAGTTAACTGTCTCAGCAGCAGCAAGTTTGAGGGATGGAATGGAAGTTATTCAACTTACCTATCAAGAAGCGCATCCAGAGGTAGATTTAAAAATTAATTTTGGAGGGTCTGGTTCTCTGCAACGTCAGATCTCTCAAGGAGCACCGGTGGATATTTTTTTCTCAGCAGCAGTAGATAAATTTGATCGATTAATCGATGAAGGAAAAATTGCAAAAGAAGATGGCGTAGATCTTCTTGGGAATGAACTTGTATTGGTTGTTCCCAAAATTAAAAGGTCTACTATTACAAGCTTTCAAGATCTTGTAAAGAAAGAAGTAGGTAAAATTTCCATTGGTATACCTGAATCCGTGCCAGCTGGGAATTATGCCAAGGAATCTTTAAAAGAGATGAATATATGGAAAGATATAGAATCAAAAATAGTTTATGCAAAAGACGTTCGGCAAGTATTGTCTTATGTTGAAACGGGTAATGTTGATGCTGGAATGGTATATAACACAGATGCTATCGTTTCTAATAAAGTGAATATTGTCTCAAAAGCCAATTCAGAGACACATTCCCCTATTACTTATCCAATTGGAATCATCAAGACTTCAAAAGATAACAAAGCAGCAAAAGATTTTTATAATTATTTACAAACCAACAAGGCATTGAAGGTATTTGAGGAATATGGATTTACTACAAAATGAGGTAGTTATGCAAAAATTTTTGAGTCCAATATGGTTGTCTATAAAGGTGACGGCCATATCTGGTGTTGTAGTTATTTTAATCGGAACAATAGTAGGACGATTTTTGGCCAGAAAGACGTTTAAAGGAAAAGCATTATTAGAAACCATCATTATGCTTCCAATGGTTCTACCTCCCACGGTCGTCGGATTTTTGCTAATCATCCTATTTGGAAAGAATAGCATAGTTGGACAGGCTACTGAATGGCTGTTTAAGCAACCCCTTATATTTACATGGTGGGCTGCTGTTATAGCTTCTGCAGTTGTTGCCTTCCCACTTGTGTATCAGTCTGCCAAAACGGGCTTTCAAGGGATCGATCTTAGTATTGAGGAAGCAGCAAGGGTAGACGGAGCAAATGAATGGAAGATTTTCTTTCTGATTTCCATTCCGTTGGCTTTCCGCTCTCTGGTATCAGGGAGTATATTAAGCTTTGCGCGTGCCTTAGGCGAATTTGGCGCGACGTTAATGTTTGCTGGTAATATTCCAGGAGTAACACAGACCATTCCTATGGCAATTTATATAGCGCTTGATTCAGGGAATATCGAATTGGCATGGCTATGGGTGATCTCGATAGTTATCATCTCCTTTTTCATGTTACTAATGGTCCGAATAAAACAAGAATAATGAGTGTAAAAGTAAAAAATGAGGCATGAGTTAAGCGGACGTGAGCCTCCTTAAGAATTTTATGGTAGGTTACTTTCAGAAAAGGATTTTATTCCCTTCATCTTTTAAGCTGACTTAACAGTTTAAAAGAAATCGCATCGTTAACTACCTGAATGTGGAGGGATTAATTGCCCATAAGAGCTCGATTAGTTTAACTAGCCATTGGTAGAGACTCCCCCTCTGATGGATGTTGAATGTTAAGTTACTAGGATAACTAGTTCATATCTACGAATAATTATAAGTTGGTGTAAACATGACAAAATTATTGCTTACTATATGTGGAACTTTTTCACTCGGATTAGGGGTGTTAGGCATTGTTGTTCCAATTCTTCCAACAACCCCATTCCTTTTACTATCTGCAGCATGCTACGCTAAAGGTTCACTGAAATTGTATCATTGGCTATTGGCGAACAGGCTTTTTGGACCTTATATCCAAAATTATCGTTCAGGTAAAGGTATACCATTAAAAGTGAAAATAGTAAGCATTTTGTTCTTGTGGCTATCTCTTTCCTATAGCATTATTTTTATTATTCCATTAATTAGTATTAAGTTCATATTGCTACTGGTAGGGTTGTTCTTTACTGGAGTTATACTTAAACAAAAAACATATAGAAGTAGACTACATGAATCTGTTTAAATAGTTATAGTTGCTGCAAGTTGTTTATTTAAGAAATTTTTAGTGTCTATTTACCATAAAAAAACACTCTCCTTTAGCGATTTAGTGTACAAGCTGTTTGCGTAAAGGAGAGAGTCGTAGGCCTTAAAGATAGGCTTATAATGTTAATCCACCATCGACAACAACAATGGAGCCAGTCATATAGCTTGCTTTATCAGATGCTAAGAAGGTAACCATTTCGGCAAGCTCATTTGGTTCAGCATAACGCCCCATTCTCATATTTGATATTTCCTTAGGAACGTAACCATCTTTTTCGAACTGATCTGCAACACTAGCTGTTAGCGCTGTTTGTACACCACCTGGGCAAATACCATTGATTCGAATTCCTTTATTAGCATATTCTAATGCAGCGCCTTTCGTTAGACCAATGACGGCATGCTTGCTAGCAGAATAAACAGCCACACTGTGCTCTGGACGAACTCCAGCTGTAGAAGCAGTATTAATGATCGAGCCACTTCCCTGTTTTTCCATTACCTTTAATACATATTGTAATCCGAGAAATACACCTTTTACATTAACCGACATAATGCGATCATACTCTGCTTCTTCTACCTTTGTAAAAGGAGCAAACTTTTGGATAATCCCTGCATTATTAAAAAATATATCAATACGTCCGTATACTTCCATAGCCTGATTAACATAATTCTGTACATCTTCGTTTTTGGAAACATCTGCTTGGACGAAAATACCTTCTCCACCTTGTTCTTGTACACGTTTTAAGGTTTCATTCCCTGTTTCTTGGTTAAAGTCAACTAGTACAACCTTTGCACCGTGATTAGCTAGCTTTAGACTACTTGCTCTACCAATACCACTGCCAGCACCAGTAATTACAGCAACTTTGTGTGCTAATTCCATCCTTATTTCCCCCTTTAATAGATCTTCAACTATTATTTTAGACGATGTATATCATCAAAGATTGTATTTACGTAAGAAAAATAGTATTTTTCTCTTATAAAGACTAAAAATATAAGCGCTTACATATGAAATGAGGAAGTAATTATGAAATCTTTAAAAGAACATGTGAAATATACGTGTCAGCTTATCTCGGAAGCCCACCGAATACCAGTGTATTATGTCAATGCAAACGGGGATCTTGAATACGAATTTGCGAAAGCAGAACTACAAAAAAATCCATTTTATCGTCCAATAAAAGAACAATTAAGTATTTTCTGCGGTTCAGGTAACCTAGCGGATTTCCCTCTGTTTTTTTCCAATTCCTTCTTACATTTTTTTATGATCAAGGTTCATCAGGAGAATGTTTCTTTGGGGAAAATTATTGTTGGTCCTACCATAGAAACAGAAATGTCCGAAAAACAAATAACACAGATAATGGATCTTTTTAAAGGGTACGAAAATAAAAGAAACCTGATTGATTATTACAGAACTGTTGCTGTTATACCGAGGGAGCAATTATTAGCGATTAGCAAAGAAGTTTATTATATGATTTATCAAAAGCGATTAGAAAAAACATTGGTTAAACAACGAAATAGCATATTGGAACCAAAAGATATGCAAATAGAAAATGCAGATCTTGAGCTTTCGAAAGGTAGAAGGGATTTTATTTTTCCTTCTAACCTTTACTACGAGCGCGTATTATTGAAACATATAACTAATGGTCGGATTGACAAGCTAGCTGACATCACCGATTACTCGATTGTCGGAGAAGCGGCGTTGGGTATTTTGTCTAAGCGAAGCCGATTACAAAGTGAGAAAAATTTAATGATAACAGCAATCGCACTTATTTGCAGGGCTGCCATAAAGGGAGGACTAAATGAGGAAACAGCTTTTACCTTAAGTGACTTCTATATCCAACAGCTTGAAGAATTAAGAAGCTTGCAAGAAATATTGAACTTAGTAAAAGAAGTTATATACGATTTTACGAAACGCGTACACCAATTACATAAACAAAAATATTCTGCACCAATAACAGCTTGTCTGCACTATATTTATAACAATCTTTATAATGATATCTCGCTAGTGAATTTGTCTAGGCTTTGTCATTTAAGTTCAAATTACCTATCGTCAATATTTAAAAAGGAAGTAGGGATGTCGATTCGTGCGTATATCCAGAAGCAGCGAATCGACGAAGCGAAAAAACTAATTATATTAACTAATTACGCCATTTCTGACATAGCCAATTGGCTAAATTTTACAGACCAAAGCTATTTTATTAAGGTTTTTAAAAAACATACTGGGATGACCCCTAAGCAATTTAAACATAATCATCCGCAAGAAGGGAGAAAATAGGGTGATATTTTATTAGTGCATAAGCCTTTGATCTGCCCGCGAATCAATTTTATCGAGTTGGCAGCAGATCATTATTTACGAACAATCAATAATGGCATGTGTTCATGATGAGAACCTAATTTAAAACAGCTACACTTTCTTTAATACGGCTCTAAAGCAATTTAATTCCTGCCAAATTCTAGAAACAATCGCATCGTCAGGTTTAGATAAAGTATAGTAATCATAAAATGTTAGCCCGGTGATATCGATAATTTTAGTAAGTGTCTCGATGGAGATCGTCGGATAATCGAAGGTAAAGATCATTTGACCGTCGTCCTTTAATACGCGTTTAAGTTCTAAAAAGGATTTAATACTATCTTCTTGGCTTAGGTGCTCTAATACGGAGATGCAGAAGACCTTATCAAAAAGCTTATCCTCATAGGGAAGCTGGGTCAATGAACAGCATTGGATGTCTATATTCTGAAGAAAAGCATCTATCTCCTGTTGTTCCACGTTCCGCGGATAAGTTGACACTGCATCATGCAGGATGGCTTCTTTTGATAAAATGCGCTGGTCTATATCGCATGCATAGACGGATCGACATACGTTTGCTAAATAGAATTTTAATGGATGGGCAATCCCACATGCTGCATCTAGTACCGTATCTTTTTCATGAGCAAACTGTTTTACCCATTCATATTCATAAAATCTAGTTTCCCAAGTATTTGGCAGTGGAAAGATAAATTCGCGAGAGGAAGGATCAGTAATACGAAAAAATCGAGAGTGTGTATAATCCACTAGTCTAATTCTCCTTTATAATTTATGATCATTCGTTTCATCAGTATATGTAGGAGATAAAGAGATTGCTTTAATAAAATGAAAAACAGGCTCTCGGAATTTCAAGCGAGGAGTGGTTGTATGAATATACATTTAAGAAGGAAAAACATGATTTTGTGAGAAAATACTAAGAAACACAATTACTTAAGAGAGGAGCAAAAACATTGGTGTCATTATCCCTAATATCTCAAGAAGAAAAGCAAATTCTTTATAATTTATATTCTCTCTATTTACATGATCTTTCTAGCTTTACAAATGATTTAGATATATCGGCAGATGGTTCATTTGCATATGATTCTTTTGATTTGATCTGGGAGACGGATGGCTTAACACCATATTTCCTTAAAGACAGCGAAAAAATTGTTGGGTTCTTACTCCTATTAGAAAGGCCTTTTTTAAAAAAAGATTATGATTATAGTATTAATGATATTTTTATGTTAAGGAAGTTTAGAGGTCAAGGGATTGCAATTTTGCTATTAAAGGAGCTGTTTAAGCAGAAAAGAGGGAAATACGTTGTAGCTGAATTAGCTAAGAATAAACCTGCTGTTTCATTTTGGAGAAAGGCTTATCAGAAGCTAAATATCAACTTTGAAGAAAAGAAGCAAGTGATTGATAATGAAGTATGCTTCGTACAGACTTTTCGAGTTTAAGGAAGATTGTGATTGGAGTAATGTATCGTTATTATCCTATAGAATAGAAGGATTATGGAAGAAGGTTTTATGCATAAGGATTCGTAGATTATGGTTATCTACGGAGAAGATGTAATTAACCATAGAATAATAGTTTTTAAGTTCTGGATGTTGTTTAGAAGAAATGGGAAACAAAAAATATATGCTTGCGATATATACTAATATAAATGGGTTATCAATACTGGTAACCTATTTATTTCTAATTCTAAAATTAGGGCAGCCAAAAAAAACCATTATTAAAATTGTAAAAGACGACATAATAGAGAAAATGCTATCTTTCCTAACAAAAACAAATAAACATAAAAACCAAATACTATTCCTCAGTAAATGTCCAATGGGTTCAAAGGCCATTAGGTTATACCCTTGTGGTATGAGCAATCAGTTGGGGATAAACAAAATCCCCTCTGATTGAAGTTTCACTTTATGTTATTGCTTTGTAAAGTAGTCAATGCTGACGCTGAAATATTCTGAAAGTAATTGTAATTTTTGGATACTAGGTATGCTATGGTTTGCTTCATAACGTTGAACTTGTCTGGTGCTAACGTTTAATACTTTAGCTAGATCCGTTTGTTTCAAATTGTTTTCTTCTCGGATGTTCTTCAATTTACTTCCAATATTCATAGATGTGTTCTCCTTTTTCGCATTGACGCGACATATAACGTCAGGTAAAATGTAAGCAATAAACGACATTATATGTCGTGTTGGGTTTGATTGTTTATATTTATCTATAAATATAGATGAGACAATCCAGACTTTCAATGAGTATGTTTAATTTTATTTCGGTAAGTGAGGTGGTAATTTTAAGTAATTATCTTAGATTGCAGCTAAAAATACACCTCAGGGGGATTGTAAAAATTGAATGTATTAAAATCAAGCAAATTTATTACAATTACAGTAATTCTCACATTAATTTTAAGCTTGCTTTATACCACTATTTTTTTAATCGATACTGCTAGTGCAAATGATTCTCCGAGATACAAAACGTTTTTTAGTTTAGACAGAGGTAATATTACATATGATGATGGCAGACCACCATCTATTGGCTATGTTGATCGAATAACAGAAAATAATCCACTTGGTGGTGCGATTCTGGGTACGCGCTTCAAAGTTGATGAAAATGGTGTTATTGTTTATTGCCTGAATTGGGATTTAGATTCTCCATTGTTAGAAAAGGATGGAGGAAACGAGTATAAGAAGACATCTGAACGTTTAACTAAAGAAGAATACACTGCTATGGTCTATGCATATGGCAACGACCAAGATATTACGAATGAATATACAATCAACGGGAAAAAGCTGACAGAAGATCAACGTTATTATGTTTCTCAAGTAGCGCTGTACATTGTCTCTCATGATATGAATAGTAAAAATATTACGATCGATTCTTTAATTAAACACACTCGTGGTGAGATAGATCATGAGATTTCTGAGGAATTATATAAAATTATTGAGAAACACGTGGATTATATTGAGAACAATTTACTTGATGTTCCAGCAGAAGAAGATTTACATATTAAACTTGAAGGGCAAGCAAACAAACTTGTACAGAATGGAACATATTTCGAATCAGATGTTTTACAGCTAAAAGTCAATAATCAAAATGCTAAAGTGGTTTTTACAAAGAAAAACCTTTACAACGCATATTTTGTTGATCTTGAAGGTAATACTGTAACGGATGATTATATATTAGATGGGAATGCGTTTAAGATTCGTTTGAACGCAAAGGATATTGAGGAAAAAGGGAAAATTGAACTAGCTTTTAAAGCTACTACAGATATTGAAAATGTCTATAAATATGAACCACGCTACCAAGATAGTGACAAGCGTGGACAGGGTGTAGATGGAGAAAAGCTACAACGAATAACATGGATGGAAACGGATACAAAGGAAGCTAATGTAAGTGTTTCTATCAATTATGACATTGTAAAGGGAGACCTTGTTATTCATAAAACGGATGTCGGGACAGGTGAATCACTTGAAGGAGCAACCTTTGAAATAAAGGATGAAAAAGGTAATATTGTCTCTACCATGACAACGAATAAACAAGGATTGGCAATAACAGAAGGTTTAACTTTCGGGAAATACACATACCAAGAGATAGAAGCGCCAGCTGGTTATGTGCTTGATGAAAATATATACGAGATTGCGGTCTTAGAAAACGGGGAAGTTACAGCTGAAATAACAAATGACATCATCCGTGGGAACTTTGAGCTAAACAAAGTAGATGAAAAGACTAATGAACCACTAGAAGGAGCAACGTTTGAAATTAAAGATGTAGAGGGGAATCATATTTCTACGGTAACAACGAATAAACAAGGATTAGCAATGGTGGAAGGCTTGCCTTTTGGGAAGTACACATATCAAGAAGTAGAAGCACCAGAGGGTTATGAAATTGACCAAACCGTTTACGAGTTTGCCATAGAAGAAAACGGCAAAACTGTAAACGTTACCATGAAGAACAATGCTAAGAAAGCAAGTACTAACGAACAGCAATCAAAAGAAGCTCCGAAAAAATTACCAAAAACAGGAGATAAAACGAACACGATAAATTATATGTTAGGTAGTCTTTTCCTAGCGGCAGCAGTTATACTCGCAAGGTTGGTACGTAAAAAAGAAAACAATGAATCAAATTAGGATATTCCAGCTGTATAAGAAGAGGGTTGGGGAGTAACTAAAACAGTCTAATGTAAAGCAAATAATGCATGATGCTATTTGGGGAATGTACGTAGACACTTTGAAATTGAAGAACGCTTTTTCTGCATGTGATGTATCGTTGCCGAAGCCTTCCTTGTCTTGCACGAGTATAGGCAACGACGAGACCTCATAGTGTCAGCACGAGAATGCTAACCCGCCCCCCAACGGAAAGCGAAGTAGCTTCGTTACACGAACCATCATTTATCCCACATATAACTGTCAGTAATCCCCCCACTTCAAGCAATATAGTGAAATGGGGGGGACTGCCAGTAAATGACCGATTGGTTCCAATTCCTTTAGGTCATACCCTTGTGGACCGAACAATCGGTGGGGGATAAACTAAACCACTACTGGTTGAAGTTGCACTTTATAGTTGTTTGCTCTTTGTTAGATTAAGATACGTTTGTCTCCGCCTGCTTTTAAGGAGTAGATCGAGCAAATGAAAAAGGTAACAGTTTTCATAATCATTTTATTTACTTTAATTGGTATAACTTTTTTTGTGTCTCCATATCTAAAAGAATACGTAATGAATAAGAAAATTAATAAAGTAGTTGCAGAAATTAAAAAATCTGATAGTGAAACGTTGAAGGATAATAGGGAGAAGAAGCAAAAGGAAGAAGAAATTATTGACTTACCGTCTGAATATGATGTTTTAAAGAATATTAATTATACAGGGAACCCAGTTGCATATTTGTTCATTCCTTCTACCGAGTTAGAACTTCCCATTTTTAGTACAGTTAATAATAACAATCTTCTAATGGGAGCAGGCGAAATGAAGAAATATGATGATCTGGGAAAAGGTAATTATGCACTGGCAGGGCATCGAATGAAGGAAAAGGGCTTGTTATTTCATGATGTAGCTCGTTTGTCTATTCATGATGTAATATATGTAACCGATCTAGATAAAGTATATAAATATGTCATTAACCGTGTAAGAAAGGTCGATGAAAAAGATTACTTTATTATCGATGATAATGGAAAAGATGAAATTACACTGATCACTTGCGATATTCCGAGTAAACCAGAAAGTAGAGTTGTAGCTAGTGGAGATCTTGTTGAAGTGTTTGATTATGGAACTAAAGATTTAAAATCCGTTAGAAAATAAGACAAAGTAAGTGGGTTCAGCTCATGAAGAGGCTGCTCCATTATTGAGGTAGGGGAAGCATTTAGTAAGAAGAGGGCTGTCTTCTAGGACGGCCCTCTTTGAACTTGGTTATTATTGACCATACCATTGTTTGTTATTTTGAATTTGTGCATGGTGCTCTGGGTGCCAATAGTCGACGGAATATGCGTAATCATAGTTCATAATACAGCGTATTCCACTGCCCTGCGGGTCATGGCCTAGTCCATAGTTGTGGGAAAACTCATGCTGTGCAGCTTTTGAAGTGTTCGTTATTCCTTGATCTAAGTTAACACTATATGCTGTTCCTGGAGCTGAATTATATACGTATGCAATTCCTCCCGCATCAAAGTTTGCATCTTTAGTAAATCCAGTTACAAAATCATAAGGTTCGTTAGACCAGTCTCTTTGTAAATCCGCCAAAATTTGTTCGCTACTTCCACCTTGTGATGTCCAGCTTGCTACCGCTTGTACTTCAAAGTCAATTCCATGATCACGAATAAATGCATCATCTGTATTCTCTATAATTTGTTGGACACGATCTTGCCAATCGCTATAGGCTGCTCGGTACTCCTCATCGGCTACTGCAAGTACAGTTACTGTCTTTGTTGCCTGTGGTTGTAACTCTCCCCTCTCTTTATACTTGTTTGTAGAGGTAGTTTTCTTCGTTGTTTTGACCTTTTTCACATTACCGTTTTCATCTAATACGTTCACTTTAGTCGATTGTTCAATTTTGGCTGGCCCTTGTTCTGGTGCAAATTCTTTCGCTTTTGGTAGTGTTTCAATATAAGTAGATGTTGCTGCTGACTGATCATGGTGTTGATGCTGTTCAGCTAATCCTGTAGTGGGTATTGCCAAAAGTGTTAAGATAAGAATAAGTGCAATAGAAGAAATTCTTTTCATGTATATCCTCTCCCTTTTTGGTTGTTATTTTCTGATTTCGTGAAATATTCGTAATATCCTTCTAATTATTGTAAAAACAGGAATTATTACCTAAAAAATGGCTGTTTTTAGGTATAAGGACTAGAATAATAGTGGTAGTTTAATAGATAATTTTAGTAAATGAAACTAGTCTAGTAGTGCATATTGATTTACGTCATTATTACAATGATCGTGAAAAATTATATTGGGGAGATAAGCAGATGAATTTGTATAATACAATTAAAAATGAAAAAGAATATTGGCTTGTTGATCAAGTCAAACAGGAAGGTATATCCACAGAAGCTTATATGGAAATGTTTCAAAAGCTATTAGGAGAATGGCAGGAGGGAAACATTGGTTATATTTCCGTACTGATGGATGAAGTGCACGAGCAAGAATTAAAGCAGCTTGGCTTTACGAAAATCTCCACAATTGTCGAGTATACAAGAACGTTGGAGGACATTCCGATTTTAGATGGTGAGATACAAGCTTATTCGCTATCAGAGAGTAATATGAGTGATCAAGTTTTTGCTAGCCTTTATCAAGCTTGTCGGTCAGGCTCGGCGAATAAAAACAAACAGCAGACGATTGAACAGATCATGCAATCCTTACACCATGAATTGGGAGCTCATTGGCGTGATCACTGTTTTTATTTTACGTCTAATAATGAAAAACTTGGTATAGCTATTCCTCACATTGAGATGGGTACAGCTGATGAAGGGAGGATGTTTTACTTTGGTGTTGTACCAGAATGGAGGGGAAAAGGCTATGGTGCTAAACTACATCTTCATACTCTATCATTGTTAAAACTATTCCATGCTACGTATTATGTTGGTAGTACAGATGAAGCTAATACGAACATGATAGCAATCTTTAAACGAAATGGCTGTATGCTTAGAGATCGAAAAGGTATTTATCGATTGGAGAATAAAATAAATGCTGAGTAGCATCGCTTTTCAGCAAAGGCTGCTACCTGGATTTGTATGGTTGATTAATCGAAGCTTATGCAAAGTGGGTAGTAATGATAGTAGAACATGCACCATCAGTGAGGGATGATCGAAATTACCTCACTGATGGAAGGTTCACGTATACGGCCATTTTTGTTTTAATGCTTCGATAAATGCTTCCACGTTTTTTTTACTTTTCATGATTGGTGAATAAACGTAGGAGAATGTTCGATTGAAGGTTGTGTTGTTTAGTCGGAGAATAGCAAGTTGGTTCTGTTGAACATCTCGCTCTATTACGCTATGCGAAAGCAGCGATAGCCCCATTCCTTTGATAACACTTTCTTTAACCCCTTGATTACTACTTATTGTAAGTATCGATTTCGCTTTTACCCCATTTGAACGAATGACATGATTAAGGTATTCCCTTGTACCAGAGCCTTCTTCTCGGGTCACCCAGGCTTGATTATGCAGTTCCTTCATCGTAATGGTAGCTTTCTTTGCTAGTGGATGGTTGGTCGCAGCTAGAACATATAATTCATCCTGCATAAATGGATAAACAGAAAGCTCTTTATCATTCGTCTGCCCTTCAATTAAACCGATATCAACCTGGAATAGTCGTACTCGCTGGACAATTTCTTCTGTGTTGCCAATGACTACTTCGAGAGTAAGCTCAGGGTATTTATCTTGAAGCTCAACGAGTAAATCGGGAATGATATATTCTCCAATGGTGAAGCTGGCGCCAATTTTTAAATTGCCTTTAATAGTCTGGTGATGTTCCATGATATCCTGCTTTGTCTGTTCGTAGATTGTTAGAATTTGTTTAGCACGGTGGTATAGCACCTCTCCAGTGGGCGAAATTTGCATGGATTTAGGTGAACGTATGATTAATTCTGTACCGAACTCTTTCTCTAAATTTTTTATATGCAGGCTGACACTAGGTTGTGATATATGTAATTTCTCAGCTGTCTTCGTAAAATTCCTTTCCTCTACTAACGCGACATAGGTGCGCAATGCATCATAGTACAAGTTAAACTTCTCCCCTTATTATTAATATTACTAATAGTTATGATTATATATATGTATTTTACTAATAATAATACTTTCGGTAAAGTTTAAGTAGAAACCACTTAAAGGAAGTGTCGGTAATGGGGAAAGCAATTGGTAACCATCAGGCAGATAAGTATGCCTTTGTGAAAGGGGTAGGTATTACATTACTTATCGCTATTATTGCAAAGTATGTTGCTCAGCTACCATTCTTATCAATTATGGGGCAGTTAGTTATCGCAATTATTATCGGAATGGTATGGAAAGCGACTATCGGTGTTCGGGAAAATTTACAGGCTGGGGTGACATTCTCGAATAAGAAATTATTGCGCTTTGGCATTATCTTATTAGGAATGCGGTTAAACTTAGCCGATATTTATAACGCGGGAATTGGCGTATTTCTAATTGCTGCTATATGTCTGGTAGTAACTTTAATTATTGTTTATGGGTTAACAAAATGGTTTGTTGTAGGCAAACGACTTGGAATCTTAACGGCATGTGGAACAGCTATTTGCGGTGCGGCTGCTGTTGTAGCTATCGCGCCACAAGTAAAAGCGAAGGATGATGAAACAGCAGTAGGTGCTGCCACTGTTGCTGTATTAGGAACGATTTTTACATTAATTTATACGGTTCTATATACAGCTTTACATTTATCACCAGCTGGTTACGGTGTATTCACTGGGGCAACACTGCATGAAGTAGCTCATGTGGTGGCAGCAGCTGCGGCTGGAGGGAATGATGCCGTAGATTTAGCCGTTATTGTCAAATTAACACGGGTGGCATTACTAGTGCCAGTAGCTATTATCATTGGTTATCTCTTTCAGCGAGGTAGTGGGCAAACAGAAAGCAGGCTATCCATGTCTATCATTCCTTGGTTTATTATAGGATTTATTGCAATGAGCGGATTTAATACCCTTGGGATTGTATCCGAGGAGGTTGCAGGAGTAATTGTTAATATCGCTTACTTACTTATTGCTATGGCAATGGCAGGTCTCGGTTTAAATGTCGATATAAAAACCTTCCGCAAATTAGGTATGAAATCATTTGCTGCGGGAATCATTGGTTCGGTTATTTTAGCTGTTTTAGGGTATACACTTGTAGTGTTATTCCAGATATAGTAATCTTTTTGACGATAAGGGTAATTGCTTTGCCACCAATAAATAAAATGAAGGAAATAATACTAAAGTGTTGAGAGATAACTAAAACGGCCATTCTAAAGACGAGTATAAACTACGCTATCTCCAGACATATATGTCGATTCCTTGAAAAAGAAGAGCACTTTTTCTATGTGCGATGTATCACTGCTGAAGCTTTTTCTTATCCTGTGGAGGGAAGGTATCGGTGAGCCCTAGAGTGCAAAGTATGAGGAGGCTCACCAGCCACCCCACGGGAAAAGAAGTTTTGGAGTAGCTTGATTGCACGGACCATCCTTTTAGTAGCTCGTTTTTTCTTTGCATAAAAGCACTTATATCTCAGCCTAATAAAACTCATTATATGTTAAAAACGCTTTCGCTTTCTACTTTGCAGATGCGTACAGCATATGTACGATACCATTCATCCCTGCCTTTCCTTTGAGCAGCTTGGTGAACAGCATGTTGCTTCCAATGATGAATTGCCTCTAGTGAATTCCAATAGGAAATCGTATAATACCAAGTCCTTTCTCGCGAACGCTCTCAACTCCTAGAAAACCTTCTTGCTTAGCGGCTAATTCTACCATTTTTTCAGCCATTTTATTATAACCGTTATCATTCTCCGTTCGTTTTGATGTGAAAATAGCTGCGTAATATGGTGGTTTAGGTGTTTTGGCTATACCAGACATGGACATACCTCCCAGATAGTTAATTACCTTATTATATGTTTATACACGGTTGAATAATAGCATAATAACAAATTTATCCCGCATATAACTGGCAGTAAGAACGCACTTTCAGAAATAAAGTGAAACCATAAGGATAAGTATGGTTTAAACTGCCAGTAAATGTCCGATTGGTTCACCTACCAATCCGTGGGGATAACCCACCCACGGATTGAAGTTTTACTTTATCCCGCATATAACTGGCAGTAAGAACGCACTTTCAGAAATAAAGTGAAATCATAAGGATAAGTATGGTTAAAACTGCCAGTAAATGTCCGATTGGTTCACCTACCAATCCGTGGGGAAAACCACCCACGGATTGAAGTTTCACTTTATCCCGCATATAACTGGCAGTAAGAATCCCACTTTCAGAAATAAAGTGAAATGATAAGGATAAGTATGGTTAAAACTGCCAGTAAATGTCCGATTGGTTCACCTACCAATCCATGGGGATAACCCACCCACGGATTGAAGTTTCATTTACCGTTTGTTCTATTTAAAAAAAGTTCATGCTTAACGGAGACGCACGCCTGTACAGACAAAAAATAACAAGAAAGTAAGTTAGTCTATGGGAAATGATGGTGGGGAATCATTAGTGTTCCGGTAAATACTTCCTTTTGGCGACAACTGATTAGCAGTATAACAACGTGATATCTTACCAAGGCTTTTTCACCTAGGAGTCTACGTGTTGTTCCTCTACTAACATGAGACTGGTAAAGCACAAGTCAAATAATTGTTCGGCTTGTGCTTTACCTAAAATACGTTTGTCGTAGCATCTCTACCACCACCAATATGGGCGGTATGGACCAAACCTCCTTATTCCATAGAATGGAAAACCGAATAGACCGAATGGCCCGAAGAAGGGAAATAATCGCTGGTCATTAGCGTCATTTCGATTTGTATCTTGATCAGGAGTAGGAATTAATAAATATAATTGATTATCATCGAAACTGTGTAAAATACCTATATAGGTACTTCCGTCATTTACTTCAATCTGAATATATTGATATAACTGTTGTTTACAAAAATCCTTCATATCTACCTGTTGGTTTACGTTCCAGTTGTTCTCATGCATTGGCTGATAGTCAGCGTGGTTACTTTCCATATGATAATGCGAATGGTTCATCCCATCGACCTCCTTATGTTCACCCATATGCTATTCATCTGTGACGAAAAATGTGCAATTGTTTACAAATGGATGTTTGTCATATTTTTTCTTTAGCAATAGAGGTGGCCAAGCAGAGAGCCTGCTGTTTGTGGAATCAATTGATATTAGTGGTGAGCTTCAATTGTGTTTTCATTTCACTGTTCCACATCTTCATTTTTTCAAGAGCGTAACCATCTGATAGAATGTCATTTGGCTTATTTCCTTTACCAATGACATAGTCGACAAATTCCATATCCATATATTGAAAAATATAATTGAATTGCTGAATAAGAGGTAATGCCGCCGTTTTGGGGTCTGGTTTTTCACCTGTGACAATAACATAGGCTTTTTTTCCACGGAATGCTTCCCAAAAATCAATTCGCTTATCCTTCATGTATTGACTCCAGCGATCGAAGAATATTTTCATTTGACCAGACATTCCAAACCAATATACTGGCGTAACAAAGAAGTACGTATCATACTTCAAGAATTCAAAAAAGAGCGCTTCATAATCATCATCTACTGTTTCAAATCCATCTTTATCATGTCGTTTGATCGGATTTAGCTGTTTATCTAGTAAGAACACACGCTTATGTTCGATGCCGTCTAAAGCTTTATCTGTAAGGTAAGCTGTATTGCCGTCTTTCCTTGAACTACCTAAAAGTGTCATGATTTTCATCATTTTTCCTCTCCTTTGTAATGATGCTATAAATAGCATATACTAATTACATAATTCAGTAAAATAGATATATTTGAACATTTAGTTCAATAAAATTGATATAAAGGAAGAGAAGTATGGAACTACGTCAGCTTATTACGTTTAAAACGATTGTCGATGTTGGTGGATTTAAGAAAGCTGCAGAGACATTAGGATATGCGCAATCATCGATTACAGCACATATAAAGGATTTGGAAAAGGAATTGGGACATCCACTATTTGATCGTATGGGAAAAAAGGTCGTTCTCACACAGGCTGGAAAAAACTTTCTACCTTACGCAACAGAGATTATTCAACTTTACTCCAAATCCAAGGCTGCGATTCATGCTAGTAGTGAGCCAGCTGGTCCATTAACAATTGGTGCAAGTGAGTCTCTCATGATTTATTGGCTTCCAACGTTGATTATGACATTTCGAAAAAAATTTCCTAAAGTTGAATTAACGCTAAAATCACTTCAATATGACAACTTGGAAGGACAGCTGAAACGAGGAGATATAGATGTCGCTGTTTTAGTGGAGGAGAATAATTGGTCTCATGATGAATTAATTATTCATAAAATAGCGGAGGATAAGCTATCTTTAGTACAGCCCACAGATCATTGCTCTTCATCAACTGCTGAAACAATGCTCGTAACGGAATATGCTTGTAGTTGGCGGCCAATAATTGATCAGCATATAAAAGCGATCGGCAACAGCTCGGTTACCAAAGTGGAGCTACCAAGTATTGAAGCAATTAAACAATGTGTACTATGCGGCCTTGGTAATACAATGCTCCCTTATTTCACTATAAAAGATAAACTACAGGAAGGTAAACTCGTAGAAATGCCATCCTGTAGCCCATCGAATACAATTGGGATATATACAGCTATCCATAAGAATAAATGGCTATCGCCTAATCTACAAGCATTTTTGAAGTTGATTAGGGAGCAATTTTAGATATTGTAGTAGTTTTATCCCGTACATAACTGGCAGTAAGCTCCCCACTTCAAACAATAAAGTGAAACCAATTGGTAAGTAGCTGGCACTGACTGCCGGTAAATGTCCGATTGGTTCAAAGATCTTTTAGGTCATGCCCTTATTTCCACTGCTTGAAGTTTTACTTTATATAGTGGACTTTTGAACAATATACGGATCGTTAACGTCTACGTAAGTGTCCATTGTAATCATGACAACGATGACAAGCAGAATCGAACACGAAGTTAATTTTTTGGAAGTGTAAATCCAAGTAGATATAAAACAAGAGGAGAAATGCATAGACAAATTTATAAACATTGGAATATAGTATTGTAGCGATATTGAGAGGGAGGTGTAAGCATTGAGGCAACCTAGACCAATGAAGCACCACCCAAGATTTTGTTTTCCGCGAGGGTATAGGTGGTGTGGTCCTGGCTGTAGCGGTCCTGGAGAGCCGATAAATGACGTTGATGCAGCCTGCAAAGCCCATGATGAATGCTATCAAAAATACGGAGATCCATGCAGATGTGATCGAGAATTTATGAAGCGTCTCCAATCTAAAATAGACCCAACGACAGAGAAAGGGAGACATGCTCGCACGTTATACAAATATATGCGACTACAAACGGCATTCACTTGTGGTTTTAAAAATCGCAGATAAGTACATGTTAAGCCATGAGATTCTAACTCATGGTTATTTTAATAAGTTAAGAAAGTATAAAATCAGTGCAATGACTGCGTTAAGCCAAGTAGTTATTTTGAAATGTTAGATGTATATTGGCAATGCTCCGACTAATTACTTCGCTTTCGGCGGGCACGGCCTCAACTAACTTTGCAAAGAAGAACACGTTGCAAAGTGGATTTTCAGCTCGCGCTAATCCCGCAGGAGTCTACGTAATTAGTCTCCGCTATGAGAATGTGCAACAATTCTTGTCATAAGTAATAGGTTGACTTTTTTTACAATGGGTAAAGTGAAAATCG